>JAIDJZ010000412.1 GCA_029051965.1 Paramuribaculum sp.
GTTATGAATACTGGTGTCTCGGAGCTGAGGGGAATGTCTTTTTCGAACCGGTCGGCATCTTTATGGCGATTCTGCTTGCTACCGGACTGGCATTCTATTTCGAGCTGAAAGCCGGCAAAGAGTTTGAACTCCTTAATAAAGTCAATGACGAGGAACCAGTCGAAACGATCCGCAACGGAGGGGTGCGGCAGGTTGCCAGGTCGGAAATCGTCGTCGGCGATATTGTCCGGCTTAATACCGGACAGGAGGTTCCTGCCGACGGACGGCTGATCGAGTCGGTTTCTCTGACTGTCGACGAATCCACGCTGACGGGCGAGCCTCTCGCTTCGAAAAGTGCCCGCGAGGAGGATGCCGATCCTCACGCCACATTCCCCACCAGCGCCGTCATGCGCGGCTCAAAGATCATGGAGGGGCACGGGGTGATGATTGTAGAGGCTGTGGGCGACGCGACAGAAGACGGGAAAGTGTTCCGCGCCTCACAGATCGACGACAGCGTGAAGACCCCGCTACGCGAGCAACTCGACCGTCTGGGCAAGCTGATCGCCTATGCGAGCTATGTCATCGGGGCTCTTATCATTGTCGGACGCACAATAATGTATCTGACGTCTGTCGACTTCGATTGGATCGGATTTGTCGACTATATGCTCAAGACTGTCATGATTGCCGTGACGCTGGTCGTCGTTGCTGTTCCGGAAGGTCTTCCGATGGCTGTCACTCTGAGTCTCGCCTATTCGATGAGACGCATGCTCAAGACAAACAATCTCGTAAGAAAGCTCCACGCATGCGAGACGATGGGCGCCGCCACTGTCATCTGCACTGACAAGACGGGCACTCTGACACAAAACTGCATGCAGGTGGGCCACACGAATTTCTTCGGCAATCCTTCGGAGGAAATCATCGAAGCCGCGATTGCCGTCAATTCGACTGCCGAGCTCGATCTGTCGGGAGAGAAACCGAAAGTGATCGGCAATCCGACCGAGGGAGCCTTGCTGCTGTGGCTCCGCGAACGAGGTGTCGACTACAGCCGTATCCGCAAGTCATTCACGACTCTGGCCGAGATCCCATTCTCGACAGAGAGAAAATATATGGCCACCGCCGTCAGAGGTTCGGACGGGAACAGTTTCCTGTTCGTCAAAGGTGCTCCGGAAATAATAATGTCGATGGCGGAAAAGTGGCCCGATGGTGTCAGCCGTCGGGATGTCAACGCGCTGCTTCTCGGCTATCAGGAACAGGCAATGCGCACCCTCGGGTTCGCCTACCGCACACTGTCGGCCGGGGAGACCCCCGATCCGGAAAGCCCTGATCTGTCGGGTCTCACTTTCATGGGAATCACAGCGATTTCCGATCCGGTCAGAGAGGATGTTCCGGCGGCCGTCAGCGAGGTTATGGATGCCGGAATAAAGATCAAGATAGTGACAGGCGACACTCCGGCCACCGCACGCGAGATCGGACGCCGCATCGGGCTATGGAACGATGAGACCGACAATGAAATGTCGATCACGACCGGACCTGAGTTTGAGGCTATGAGCGATGAGGAGATCAGCAACCGGCTCGGTGAGATCAAGATCATTGCCCGTGCGCGCCCGATGGACAAGAAGCGGCTTGTCGAACTTCTGCAGAAGAATGGAGAGGTCGTGGCCGTGACGGGCGACGGGACCAACGACGCGCCAGCCCTGAAAGCGGCCCACGTCGGTCTGTCGATGGGCGACGGGACAGCCGTGGCCAAGGAAGCGTCGGACATCACTATCATCGACAACTCATTTGCCTCGATCGTGCGCGCCGTCATATGGGGACGTTCGCTATACCGCAACATCCAGCGGTTCATCATGTTCCAGCTGACGGTCAATGTCGCGGCATGTCTCATTGTCCTTGTCGGCTCATTCATGGGGCTGCAGTCGCCACTGACTGTGACCCAGATGCTGTGGGTCAACCTCATCATGGACTCGTTTGCAGCCGTCGCGCTGGCATCGCTCCCGCCGTCGGAAGAGGTGATGAGAGACAAGCCGCGCGACCGTCGCGACTCAATCATAACCCGCGGGATGAAACGATTCATCATCGGTGGCGGCTCGGTGTTTTTCCTCATCATGTTCGGAATGCTGCTCTGTTTCGACCACAGCGACATCACAACGATCACCGAGATCTTCAGCCAGCCGTGGCTTCCGGCCACAACAATGAACCCGACCGAGGTCTCGCTCTTCTTCACGACGTTTGTGTTCCTTCAGTTCTGGAACATGTTCAATGCGCGTGTGGCCGGCTCGTCGCACAATCTTTTCACTTCTACCTACGGAAAAGGATTCTGGCTGATCATGGTCATGATCTTTGCCGGACAGATTCTCATTGTCGAAATCGGAGGACAATTCTTCAATGTCGTTCCGCTATCGCTCACCGACTGGCTCATCATAATCGCCGGGACAGCTCCGGTCGCACTGGCGGGAGTGCCCCGCCGCATCAGATGCAGACGCTAACCCTAACCCACTACCATACGAAACACAATGCTCAGACCTATTTTCAACCTAATCACAATCCTGTTACTCTCTATGACAGCAACAAGCCACGCTTCAGACTTTGTCACCGTCAGCAACGGCGAATTCATGCTTGACGGCCACCCCTACCGATATGCCGGCACAAATTTCTGGTATGGACCGATCCTCGGGTCGCCCGGCAAGGGTGGCGACCGCGAACGCCTCAAGACAGAACTTGATTCGCTCAAAGCTCTCGGGATCGACAACCTGCGCATTCTTGCAGGCGGCGAAGGGAGCTACAGCAGGCCGTGTCAGATCGAGCCTTCCCTGCAGACATCGCCCGGAGTCTATGATCCCGACCTCCTCGAAGGGCTCGATTATCTTCTTGCCGAACTCGAACGTCGCTCGATGCGTGCAGTCATCTATCTGACCAACTCATGGGAATGGAGCGGCGGATTCGGGACCTATCTCGAGTGGGCCGGCCACGGCAAGGCTCCCCTCCCCTCGATCGACGGCTATAAGACCTACGTCGGATATGTCAGTGAGTTCATGCGCGACGGAAAGGCCAAGCAGATGTTTGCCGATCATGTACGGTTCATGGTCGGGCGAACCAATTCACTCACAGGCAGACCTTACAGCGAGTCACCGGCAATAATGTCGTGGCAGATCTGCAACGAACCGCGCTGTTTCGACAAAGACAACAAGGAACTGTTTTTCGAATGGCTCACCTCGACGGGCCGACTGATCAAGTCGATCGACCCGAACCATCTTGTCTCGACAGGCAGCGAGGGGACGTTCGGATGTGAGGTGGACATTGATCTATGGGCACGAATCCACAACGATGACGCTATCGACTATGCCAACATCCACATATGGCCATATAACTGGCGATGGGTGAGCGCAGAGAATCTCACGGACGGTCTTGAGAATGCCTTTGAACAGACGGCCGAATATGTCGCGGCTCACAAAAAACTTACCGACAAGCCCCTTGTGCTGGAGGAATTCGGCTATCCGCGCGATTCCATGACACTGGCACCGGGTTCACCGGTCACCGCCCGCGACGCCTACTACCGTTTCGTGGCCTCGCTTCTGACGGAGGGGAAAGGTCTCAACGGGATCAACTTCTGGGCCTGGGGCGGTTATGCGACTCCAAAGAATGACACATGGCAGGCGGGCGACGAATTCACCGGAGATCCGGCGCAGGAACCCCAGGGACTCTATTCGGTGTTCGCAGCCGACTCAACGACTGTCGAGATCATCCGCAAAACGACAGCCGCTCTGAAGAGCAACTGAGGTTGCCGATATTACTGATAGAGGTAGCGTTTGATGGAGCGTTTGGGCGTCTTCTCAAACTCGCTTGCGCGAAGCTGGATCTCATCGACACGTTCATAGGGAGCTGTCAGTCTGTTAAGCTGCTGGCGTACCTTTTCCATGACCTGAGGCATCATTTCGGCAGTCAGACGCGACTGGTCCATTGCCTCGAAGTCGGGATAGACCAACGCCACGAGTTTATTTCCGCGCTGAACGATAAGGCTCTCGGAAACGTAGGGAAGATTGTTGAGCTTGGCTTCGATCTCTTCGGGATAGATGTTCTGTCCGCTTGCGGAGAGGAGCATTGTCTTATAGCGACCCTTGATAAAGATCGTTCCGGCATGTGAGATAGTTCCCATGTCGCCGGTGTGAAGCCAGCCGTCTTTGTCGATGACGTCGGCGGTCGCCTGCGGATTCTTGTAGTAGCCCTTCATGACGTTCTCTCCCTTGACGCAGATCTCGCCGGGGATGTAGGCTTCGTTGTCGGAGGTGACTTTCGAATACATCATTCCGGGCAGAGTGCGTCCGGACGAACCGGGGATAAAGGCGCGCCAGGGGGTGAAACTGATGAGCGGGCCGCATTCGGTCATTCCGTAGCCGACCGAGATCGGGAACTTTATTCTGACGAGGAACTCCTCGACTTCCTTGTTGAGCGCCGCGCCGCCGACAATGATCTGCTCGAATTCTCCACCGAAGGCCTCGCTGAGTTTCCTGCGTATCTTCGAGTAGATGATGTTGCGCAGGCCGGGGACAGCCATCATGCGCTTCACCGAGGGTTTGGATATGATAGGAAGGAGCTGTTTCTTATAGATCTTCTCAAGTACAAGCGGGACTGACAGAATCAAAGTCGGGCGCACTTCCTGCATTGCCTTTATGAGGAGTTTCGGAGTCGGCATTTTGCCGAAGACGGTCACATGAGAACCGGCGGCCAATGGCGCGAGCATGTCGAAGGCGCATCCGTAGGCGTGGGCCAGAGGCAGGAAGCCAAGCGATCTGGATCCCGGATAATGGAGTTTGGAACGAAGACCGTAGACGACGTTTCCACAGAGATTATTGTAGGTCAGCATCACGCCTTTGGAGAATCCTGTCGTTCCGGATGTGTAGTTGATCTCGGCTACGGCATCCTTGGGGAAATGGCCGTAGACGACATCCTCTTTCGAGAAGCCGTGGGGATAGCGTCGGTTGAATGCCTTGTGGAGGCCGGCCATGATTTTTTCGGGTTTGTCTTTTCCGGTCATGTGGTGGCCGAGCAGCTGCTGGTTTTCAAGCGACATGGCAATGCGTATGGCCGGAAGCCGGTCGAAGTCGAGATGCTCCCACTGGCTGTCGCCGACAAGGAGCAAAACGGAATCACTGTGGTTAATGATGTGTTGCGCATCGGTCGGGTTAAACTCAGGCAGAATCGGGACAATTACAGCCCCATAGGTTATTACAGACATGAAGCTGACCACCCACGACGCAGAGTTTTTCCCGAGCAGAGCAACCTTGTCGCCGGGTTTAACGCCACACATTTCGAAGAAAATGTGGGTTCTGGCGATTCGCCTTGCCAGATCGGCATAGGTCAGATTCTCACCAGTCACGTAGTCTGTCAGGGCGGGTCTGTCCCAGTTCTCGCGGAAGCAGCCTGCAAATATTTGAATTAGGTCTTCGGTCAGCATAAATCAATTCTAAGAGAATATCAGTAGAACGCTCATGGACGAAAGTTGGTTCGGAACGTGAGCGACGGGTTTATAGAGCGCAAATATAGTGATTATTTTAGGAACATTCCTTAACTTTGCATAACTTTTCAGAGAACAGTTCATGACAGATCCACAGATATTCCAAAGCTATAAAGCCTTATACCACACATTCGGGTGTAAGCTGAACTTCGCAGAGACGGCCACCCTTGCCAGCCGTCTGGCCGAATGCGGCATCGAGCGGGCAAAACCGGGAGAGGAACCGGACATTATCGTCATCAACTCCTGTTCGGTCACGGAGCTTGCGGACAAGAAGTGCCGTCAGACGATCCGATCGCTTGCGCGGCGCCATCCGAAGGCCGGGATTGCGGTGACGGGGTGCTACGCGCAGCTCAAGCCGCAGGAGGTCAAGGAGCTTCCGGGAGTTGTTGTCGTTGCGGGTGCGGACCAGAAAGACCGAGTTCCGCAGCTTATCACCCAATGGCTCGAGCGTGGCGAGGAGAAGACCGAAGTCACAGCAATGAAAGATATCAGCCGGTTCATTCCTTCCTGCTCGCGAGGCGACCGCACGAGATATTTTCTGAAGGTTCAGGACGGATGCAACTATTTCTGCTCCTACTGCACGATCCCGATGGCCCGCGGACGCAGCCGCAGCGGCGAGATCGGCGAAATCGTAGAACAGGCCCGACAGGTTGCCGCGGCCGGCGGGAAAGAGATTGTCATCACGGGAGTGAACACCGGCGATTTCGGTTATGGCCGCAAGGACACTTTTTTCGATCTTATCCGTCGTCTTGACGAGGTCGAGGGGATCGAACGCTACAGGATCTCTTCGATCGAGCCGAATCTGCTGACTGACGAGATGATCCGCTGGGTAGCCGGGAGCCGCGCGTTTATGCCTCACTTCCACATTCCGCTCCAGTCGGGCGACGATGAGGTGCTGAAGCTTATGCGCCGCCGATATGACACCGCGCTGTTCCGCCACCGCATCGAGACAATCCGCACTGAGATCCCTGACGCATTCATCGGGGTCGACCTTATTGTCGGAGCGCGCGGGGAAACGGAGGAACGTTTTGAATCGTCGCGCTCGTTTGTCGAGTCGCTCGCGATCTCGCGTCTACATGTGTTTCCCTATTCGGAGCGTCCCGGAACGAGGGCCATCGAAGATATCGAATATGTGGTCAGCCAGGAGGAGAAACACCGGCGTTCAAGAACAATGATCGAGATCTCGGACCGTAAACTGATGGATTTCACAATGCGCTTCGCTGGGACAGTGCGTCCGGTGCTGGTCGAGCACACGACCCACAGCGACGGAACAATGGCGGGCTTCACCGACAACTACCTGAAGGTCCGGATCGACGCGTCGCCGGAACAGGCCAACACGGTCGTTGCCGCCCGGCTGAGCCCAGCGCCAAAGGATTCGGAATTTCCGGAAGAACTTATCGCCACACAACTATCATGACATCAAGACAATCTGACATGCAGCCGAAAGTAGCCGTCATCATACTCAACTGGAACGGAGAGAAACTTCTGAAAGAGTTCCTGCCTCCGCTGATCGCCAACACGCCTTCAGAAATCGGAAAAATCATCGTTGCCGACAATGGGTCGACCGACTCTTCACTCGATCTGCTGCGAAATGAATTCAAAGAGGTAGAGATCATGGCATTTGAGAAAAACTACGGTTTTGCGGAGGGCTACAACCGGGCTTTGCGCCAGTGTTCAGGCTATCCGTATGCGGTTCTGTTCAACAGCGACGCCACCGCCTTTTCTGAGTGGCTCACACCGCTTGTAGACTTCATGGAACAGCACCGTGACTATGCGGCATGCCAACCGAAAATCCGCTCCTACAGAGAGCCGGACCTGTTTGAATATGCCGGAGGAGCCGGCGGCTTCATCGACCGCAACGGATTTCCTTACTGCCGCGGGCGCATATTCGGCCATGTGGAAAAAGATTACGGCCAGTATGACAGCGAGTCCGACATCTTCTGGGCCACAGGAGCCTGCCTGATGGTCAGAACAGAGATCTATAACCGCTGCGGAGGGCTGGACAAGGAGTTTTTCGCCCATATGGAGGAGATCGATCTCTGCTGGAGAATGCAGCTCGAGGGCTACAGGATCGCAGCAGTTCCGAGGTCGACAATCTACCATCTCGGCGGAGGGAGTCTCGACGCAAAGAATCCGCGCAAGACCTATCTGAACTTCCGCAACAATCTTCTGATGCTCCATAAGAATCTGCCTGATTCAAGCCGGAGCGTAACACTGGTGCGCAGACGCCTGCTCGACACAATTGCCTGGGCCAAGTTCATGGCTACGCTGGATTTTGCGAACGCCAACGCCATTGTGAAGGCTCACCGCGATTTCGCACGCATGAGAAAGCAGTATGCCTCGCATCCGGACATGGATCTTCTGCACACAAGTCCGAAGCGTCCGAACATTCTGACCGAATTTTTCCTGCGCAGAAAAAAAACGTTCAACAAGATCAACACCAAAGCATGAAACGGAACACGCTCTTAGGCTTTGCCTTTCTGTTGTCGGGGCTGCTGACAAATGTCTGCGCCGAGACCAACGGACTGAGAATCATGTCGTATAATATCCGGAACGGGATCGGAATGGACGAAACCGCCGACCTGCGGCGGACGGCCCGCGTCATTGACAGCGTCGGAGCAGATATAGTGGCTGTCCAGGAGGTAGACAGCGTCACCGGTCGGAGTCAAGGACGCGACATTCTGAAGGAGCTGGGCGAAATGACCGGAATGAGCCACCGTTTCGGTGCAGCCATAGAATATGACGGGGGTAAGTATGGAATCGGCATTCTTTTCAAGGGAGATCCGATCGGCTACTCGCAAATCGCTATGCCCGGCCGAGAGGAGTCGCGCACTATGCTGATCATCGAATTCGCCGATTTTGTCTTTGCCTGCACACACCTTTCGCTGACCGAAGAGGACCGCATGGCGTCGATCGGACTGATCAGAGAGGCGGTAGCAGGATGCGAGAAGCCGTTTTTTATAGCCGGCGACATGAATTCACTCCCTGACGAGGCGTTTATCAAGACTCTCGGCAAAGAGTTCACGATCATCTCCCCTACTGCCGGAGCGACATATCCGGCCGACAAACCGACTGATCTGATCGACTATATCGCGATTGAGAATCAATTTGCGAAGAAGATCCGGATTGAGAACCGGAGGATCATTGATGAACCGACGGCTTCGGACCACCGGCCGATCTGCGTTGATGTTGAGATAGAATAATTATATAAGTAAGTGTTCAAATTTAAACGATAGTAAGTGAACGAAAATCTTTTATACAATCTGCTGCTTCTTTTCTGCC
>JAIDJZ010000413.1 GCA_029051965.1 Paramuribaculum sp.
ATGTTGTATCGGTCAATTTTTTATATTTTACACACTCTTTTTCATATCATTATGATTAAATTTGCAAAACCTTGATCAATCAGTGAAAAAAATGAACAGACTTTTACAATGCAGCCTGTTTCTATTGTCGGCCATGCTCCTTCTGACCAGCTGCACCGACAGCAGAATCTATAAGATCGGAGTTTCTCAATGCAGCCAGGACGACTGGCGCGCAAAGATGAACGACGAGATCAATCGCGAAATGATGTTTCATGAAGATGCCGTCGTCGAGATCCGGTCGGCCGACGACAATAACGCCAGACAGATCGAAGATATCCGCTATTTCGTCGACAACGGTTTTGACATCATCATCGTCTCGCCCAACGAAGCCGCCGCGCTGACTCCTGTCATCAAAGAAGTATATGAAAACGGCATGCCGGTTGTCATTTTCGACCGAAACATAAACGGCGACACCTATACGGCACACATCGGCACAGACGATGAGGGTCTCGGACGCTCGGCAGCCCACTACGCCCTGCATCTTCTCGGAAAAGGGGCTAAAGCCATCGAAATTTTCGGACTCAGGGGATCGACACCCGCCGAGGGCCGCCACAACGGATTCGTCAGAGAATTCGAAGACAACGGCGGCATCCTGCTCGCATCAGCCCCCGGAAACTGGAACAAAGAAGACGCCATTCCAATCGCTGACTCTCTGCTGAAAATCCACCCCGACGTCAATTTAATCTATGCCCACAACGACCGCATGGCCATCGGAGCGTCGGAAGTGGCGCGACGTCTCGGACGCGACGACATCCGCATCATTGGGATCGACGCAGCCCCGAACATCGGAATCCGTGCGGTGGCCGACAGCATTATCGACGCAACTTTTCTCTATCCCACCGAAGGACGGCGTCTGATCGAGACCGCAATGGCAATCCTTAAGAACAGACCCTACAGCAAAGAGACGATCATGCCGGTCTCTTCGGCCGTCGACATAACCAATGCCGACATACTGCTCCTGCAGGACGAAACTCTGAGACAGGAAACCGAAAAAATGAAACTGCTCAAAGCCCGGATCGACGACTATTGGGCGAAACACTCATCGCAGACTTCTCTGTTCTACGCAAGTCTGGTCATCATCTTCCTCCTTTTCGGGGTCGGTTTTCTTCTGCTCAGAGCCTACTGGCAACGCAGCAGACATCAGAAAGAACTGATGGCCCAGAACAGACTGCTCGAAGAGGAACGGGACAAACAGGCCAGCCTCAACGAACAACTGCAGTTAGCGACGCAGTCGAAACTGATGTTCTTCACAAACGTCTCTCATGACCTCCGCACCCCCCTGACACTGATCGCCGAGCCCGTGGCACAGCTTGCCGAAGCCACAAACCTGACATCGCAGCAGACGACACTCGCCAGAATCGCCAACAAAAATGTCCGCATTCTCCAGCGACTCATCAATCAGATTCTTGATTTCCGAAAATATGAAAACGGCAAATTAAATCTCCGGCTTTCGGAAATCGACTTCAACCACGTGATCAACGACTGGATGGAAGCGTTCTACGCGATTGCCCGCAAGCGTGACATAAAACTGTCACTTAATTCAACGCAAGCCGACCGGCCGCTGCCCATTGCGATCGATGTTGAAAAAATCGAGCGGGTGTTTTTCAACCTTGTCTCCAACGCGTTCAAATATACGCCCGACAACGGATCGATCACCGTTTCCTGCGACTGCGATGGGAAAGTCCTGGTTCTCAAAGTTTCCGACACGGGCGAGGGTATCAGCGAGCATGACCTCGGCAATATTTTCGACCGTTTCTATCAGGTTGACCGTATCAAACCCAAAGGATCAGGTATCGGACTTGCGCTCGCGAAAGCATTTGTCGAGCTACACGGGGGCGAAATCACCGTCGAAAGCACCCTCAACATCGGGTCAGTGTTCACGGTCACGCTCCCCGTCCGCCATGTCTCAGAGACTGCGACAGTCTCCGAATCGGCAATCGGCCACAGCGATGTCGAAGCCGAGCTCGACACCATCGACGGAAACATCTCTTTTGATGAGAATAAACCGATCGTCCTCGTCATCGATGACAACAAAGACATCCAGAAACTCGTCGGCCAGCTGCTCAACACCGACTATAACATACTGACGGCCTCCAACGGAAAAGAGGGAGTCAGAATGGCAGCGAAATATGTTCCCGATCTGATCATATGCGACATGATGATGCCGGTCATGGACGGTCTGGAATGTTGCCGCCGCATAAAGAACGAAGTCTCGACATCCCACATCCCACTCCTGATGCTGACTGCATGCACAATGGACGAACAGCGCGTGCAGGGCTACGACAGCGGTGCCGACGGCTATCTCTCGAAACCATTCAACAGCGAAGTCCTCAGATCGCGATGCGCAAGTCTGATCCTCAACCGCAAACGGATCAAAGCCGTCTGGCTCTCGCCCTCACCGGCCGCTCCGGCCGAATCAGCCGGAAAAAGGGAAACGGCTCTTCCGGGATCAAAAACGACCGACGACATCGACAACGAATTCTATCGCCGCTTCCTCGGAATCTTCCGCGAAGAGATGGGCAACGCAGACCTCAACGTCGACATGCTCGCCTCCCGGATGGGGCTCGAGCGATCCCAGTTCTACCGCAAGATCAAATCGCTCACCAACTATGCGCCCGTCGAACTCATGCGGCGGCTGCGCCTCCAGCGAGGCCGCGAGCTTATAATATCGACTGAGAAAACCATAAGCGAGATCGCTTATGAAATAGGGTTCTCCACTCCGGCCTATTTCACAAAATGCTATCGCGACGCCTTTGGCGAGACCCCGACTCAGGCCCGCGTCAACCTGACCAAATAAGAAACAGCCCCCGACATGGGGGGCAAAGATGGAGCTGCGTATTCGGTAGACGCAGCTTCTTCTTTTATCCCCGGTGAATAATAGAAAAATCGTGCAAATCATATCAAAAAGCGTGCATCAGTCAAATTTTGATATTCTGTGCAACATTCTTTATAGCCTCATTGACAGCAGACAGGCTAAATTTGCGACAGAAATTCTCACATAACCCTAAAACCAATGAAAAAAACTATTCTCAGTGCAGTATTGCTGTTTTTCATGGCTCTGCTTTCACAGGCACAGAACATAACTGTGCGCGGGACGGTGATTTCAAAATCCGACGGTGAGCCTCTGACAGGCGCCTCCGTTCTCTGTCCGTCCACCAAAACAGGTGCCTCAACCGACATCGATGGAAAATTCGTCATTTCGGTTCCCGAAGGGGCGACTTTAAAGTTTTCCTACATCGGCTATAAGTCGGCCGAAGCGAAAGCCAGACCACAGATGACCATCAGTCTCGAAGAAAACTCTGAGCTTCTCGACGAGATCGTCGTTGTCGGCTACTCGTCGGAAAAGAAATCCGACCTGACCGGATCTGTCTCCGTCGTCAAAATGAAAGATGTCGCCGACACCCCGACCGGCAACGTCGTGCAGGCTCTTCAAGGCCGGGTGGCAGGCATGAACATCACGACCGACGGCACCCCCGGCGGTCTCAGCACCGGCACATCCATACGCGGCGCATCTTCTTTCCGCGGCGAGGCCAACAGCCCCCTCTATGTCATCGACGGAGTGATGACCCGCGAAAACCCGGGAACGATCCTCAACAGCAATGACGTCGAGTCGATCCAGGTGCTCAAGGATGCCGCATCGGCCTCCATCTACGGCGCGCAGGCCGCCAACGGCGTCATCATCATCACGACAAAACGCGCAAAAAAAGGTGAATGCCGGGTGACGTTCGACGCCACGCTCACGCTCCAGACCTATCAGAGCGGTCTCGACATGCTCAACGCCGACGAGTGGGGCGAAGTCTATTGGTCGGCCTACAAGTATGCCTACGGAACGACTCCGACATCCGAACTCTATGGCAGCGGAGCGACACCGAAACTCCAGCCCTATGCCAATCTGAACGGAGTCATGGTCAATCCGCAGAACACCGACTGGGAAAAGGAGATCCACCGCACTGCCCTGATGCAGACCTACAGCGTCGGACTTTCGAAAGGCGAGGAAAACGGATCGTCGGCACTCTCGCTAAGCTGGCTTGACCACGACGGAATCATCAAAGGAACCGACTTCCAGAAAGCAAACGCACGTTTCAGTTCCGACTACAGCTTCATAAACAACCGTCTGCGCGCCGGCGGCAACGTGACTGTCAACTGGTGGCGTCAGCACAACGCTCCCGGAGGCGCTGAGGAAAACGCCATCAAGATGCACCCCGCCCGCACTGTCTTCGAC
>JAIDJZ010000414.1 GCA_029051965.1 Paramuribaculum sp.
CTTTAACGCGGTGCACACTATATAGTTTCCCGAAATCCTCCGGCAGTTCCAGCCTTCCCGTCGGACGCAGAATCCCACGGTTCAGAAGGAACGTTTCGGCACGCCCCTTGAACGTCAGTCCGGAACTCTCGGAACTTTGAATAATCGAATCTGTCTGAGTCCGGCTTAATCCATCTTTTTTGAGCCAAGAGTAGAGCAGATACGCCGCCGACGGTTCAGACTCTTTCAGTTTCCTGACATCAATCTGTCCCGAATCATCCTGATAGATATCCCGCTTCTCCTCAACCGCCTGCTTCAGGAATTGTTCTGTCTCATATAGGTGAGCGATCGTTTTTAGCATTCCTGTGACAGCGTCTGGAAACTCTTGTTCGATAGCGGGGACTATTCTGTTTCTGATCCTGTTCCTCCGATAATCGTTTTGGAAGTTGGTTGAGTCATTGACAAACCCGAGACCTTCCGTAGTCAGAAAGTCTTCGATATCACCTCGCGATGCGTTGAGCAGTGGTCTGATAATGTGGCGGTCGTTGATCGGCAGCATTCCGCGCAATCCGCTGAGACCGCTTCCCCGAAAAAGATTCAGCAGAAAAGTCTCGACATTGTCAGAGCGATGGTGGGCCACAGCGATAGCCGTTGCCTTTTCCTCACACCGGATCTTCTCAAACCAGTCATATCTCAGATTGCGGCAGGCCATTTCTGTTGAGAGAGGGTGGGGCGACTTTGCAATTTCAGCCTCTACATTGAAATCTATCGATCTGAACTTCACTCCGAGCTTTGACGCAATTGATCGCGCGTGATTCTCGTCGCGGTCGCTTTCTTCGCCGCGGAGATGGAAGTTGCAGTGGGCTGCCACGCATTCATAGCCAAGCTTTTTCAGCGCACATAGAAGTGCGACCGAATCCGCGCCTCCGCTCAGACCGATGACGACTTTGTCCTCGGCCGACAGCAGCTGATGGCGCTCGATCGACTCTCTGGCAGCCGTTAGTAGCCGATGCTGTCCCATCATTCTTTCGTAGCCTCCCGGCGGTAATACCGGCATATTCCGGTCAGTCCGCAGTTAATACAGTCGGGGCGGCGCGCCTTGCAGACATATCGGCCGTGGAGAATCAGCCAGTGATGAGCCACAGGAATCTTTTCTTCCGGAATATACCTGACGAGCTGTCGTTCTGTCTGAAGGGGATTTCGGCTGTTGGTCGTCAGGCCTATACGCTCGCTGACACGGAACACATGGGTGTCAACTGCCATTGCGGCATGGTTGAAACCGACAGACAGAAAGACATTCGCAGTCTATCA
>JAIDJZ010000415.1 GCA_029051965.1 Paramuribaculum sp.
GAATAATGGCGAACACATATGTTCCGAGAAATTTTTTAATTATGTAGCTGTCCAGCTTCTTTATGATTTTCATCTCAGGCGGCTTTAGTTGGGTAAAATCACAGGCGACGGGTGACGCGCTCGATCATCTGGGGTTTCCACTGAGCGAAATCGCCAGCGATTATATGACGGCGCGCTTCGCCGACAAGCCACAGGTAGAAGGCCAGATTGTGGACCGACGCGATCTGCATGGCCAGAAGTTCCTGCGACACAAAGAGGTGGCGCACATAGGCCCGCGAATACGCATGATCGACATACGACGTTCCTGTCGGATCAAGCTCCGTGAAATCGTCAGCCCATTTCTTATTGCGCATGTTCATGATTCCGTTGGCCGTGAAAAGCATTCCGTTACGGCCGTTGCGTGTCGGCATGACGCAGTCCATCATGTCGACTCCGCGGTCGATCGCCTCAAGGATATTGGCCGGAGTCCCGACACCCATCAGATAACGCGGACGGTCCGTCGGCAGAATTTCATTGACGACCTCGATCATCTCATACATCTTTTCTGTAGGCTCGCCGACAGCCAGCCCCCCGATTGCATTGCCGTCAGCACCGAGATCGGCCACGAACTTGGCAGCCTCGCGACGCAGATCCGGATAGACAACACCCTGCACGATCGGGAAATATGCCTGAGAATAGCCATAGAGCCCTTCCGTTTCCTTATAGCGTTTCCATCCGCGCGTCAGCCACCGCTGAGTCAGACCGAGAGAACGCTTCGCATAATTATAGTCGGCCGTGCCCGGAGGACACTCATCAAGCGCCATCATGATGTCCGCACCGATGACACGCTCGATATCCACGACATTCTCGGGCGTAAAAAGATGCTTCGATCCGTCGATATGGGAACGGAAATGCGCGCCCTCCTCTGTCAGCTTACGCCGGTCCGAGAGCGAAAAGACCTGAAAACCGCCGCTATCAGTCAGAATCGGTCGTTCCCAGCCATTGAATTTATGAAGACCACCGGCCTGTCGGAGAATCTCGATTCCGGGACGGAGATAGAGATGATAGGTATTGCCCAGAATAATCTGCGCCTTTATGTCATCGCGCAACTCGCGCTGATGCACCCCCTTGACGGAGCCCAACGTTCCGACCGGCATAAAAATCGGAGTCTCGATCTTGCCGTGGTCAGTTGTTATTTCGCCGGCACGGGCATTAGTGCCGGCCGCAGTTGCCTGTAGTTCAAATTTCATGACCGCAAATTTACGAAATCGTCACCATTTATGAAAATCACGCCCCTACAATCTTGCGCCATCAGGCCCGGTTTGACAGCTCCGAAAAGAAATTTGCGGATGAGCAACCGGAAATTCCGATTGCGCCATCCGCAAATGATTCTGTTTTTCTATTACAGGAGCGCCGCTCAGCAGATTGCCTGGATGAACTCACCCTTGCCTTCCAGCACGATCGAAGTCGCTACTGCCGGAACAAGCACGCTTTCGCCCTTGCGCATCGAAACACTGTTGCCGCGGTCGTCCGTAACCGTCAGCTCGCCGTCAATGCAGGTATAGGTCGCAAACGAATCATAATCGGGAGTGATCGTCTTCTTGCCGTCAACACTTACGCGGCAGACATCGAAATGATCACATTTGACCAGACTCGAAACGCCATCCACCTCTGCACCGGCTTCCGAAACATAAGAAGGATGAACCGTGTAATCGATCGCGTCTTTGGCTTCCTCTACATGGAGTTCGCGGGGTTTGCCCGTCTTTGCGTCGAGGCGTCCGAAATCATAGATTCGGTAGGTCACATCGGAAGTCTCCTGAACCTCTACAAGAAGGTTTCCGGCACCGATGCTGTGGATTCGGCCTGCGGGGAGGAAGAAGACATCGCCAGGATGGGATTTGTGATGAGCGACAACATCCATCAGCGTATTGTCACCGACCTTAGCCACATAGTCCTCCGGAGTCACTTCCTTCTCAAGACCGGCACAGATGATCGCATCCGGTTCCGTATCGACGATATACCACATTTCAGTCTTGCCGAGCGAATTGTGGCGCACTTTGGCCAGCTCGTCGTCGGGATGGACCTGAAGCGAAAGATCGCCGGCAGCGTCGATAATCTTGATAAGAAGAGGGAACGTATTGCCGAAACGTAGGTAGTTGTGTTCTGCGACAAGAGCGGCTTTATATGTCTCAAGAATTTCAGGAAGGGTT
>JAIDJZ010000416.1 GCA_029051965.1 Paramuribaculum sp.
GATGGGAAATGTCAATCAGGAGGCTATCCTGTTCAACGATACGTTTTATAACAATATCGCTTTCGGCGTCAAGGACGCTACGCGCGAGGAGGTGGAGAATGCGGCGCGCATCGCGAACGCACACGATTTCATCATGGAGAGCGAGAACGGTTACGATACGAATATCGGCGACCGCGGCTGCCGTCTGTCGGGCGGCCAGCGTCAGCGTATTTCGATCGCGCGTGCGATTCTGAAGAATCCTCCGATTCTGATTCTCGACGAGGCAACGTCGGCTCTGGATTCGGAAAGCGAGCTTCTGGTGCAGCAGGCTCTGGAGCGTCTGATGAAGGACCGCACGACGCTTGTGATCGCCCACCGTCTGTCGACAATCCGCAATGCGACGCAGATCTGTGTTCTGAGTCAGGGACGCATTGTCGAGCGTGGAACGCATGATGAACTTCTGGCTCTGAATGGGGTCTACAGCCGTCTTGTCGAGATGCAGTCGATCTCAGGAGAGCATAACTGAGGCAAATTGAATGAAAAATAAAAGGGAAAAATCGGGAGTTTAGGCCCAATAATGTCCTGTTTGTCGATTTTTTCGTTTCAGAATAGAAATTATTTCGTTTTGCTTTTGCTTCGAAAGCAAAAAATCGGTAACTTTGCAATGCAAACAAAGAAACACAAAACGATAAATTCCCCAAAAGTCTTATTTAAACATCCCTGTATACACTTTACAACATGTTATACGCAGACATTGTCGTGAGACACTGTCTGCGTTTTTTTTCGGAAGTGTGAGGGGGGGGATGATGATGGTCAGCGGCGTCGGGGTGTGAGGATCCGTTCGCCGAGGTAGACTGACAGCTGTTTTTTGAGGTTGTTTAGCTCGAGGTTGCGTTCCATCAGCTGGCGGAGCCGGTCGCGGTCGCCGGGTGCTGAGGCGTAGGTCGCCTTTATCTCGCCGTTGGTTTTTGCGATCTCGGCTTCGATGAGGGCGCATTTGAGATTGTAGACGGCAAGCGGAACAAGCTCGAAGAGCCGGTCGCGGTCGGTTGCGATTTTGGCGTATTTGGTGTGGATTTTGCTGAGGGAGTGGCGAGAGGTCACCATGTCGGTTGCGATGCGTCGGACGGAGTCGTTGTCGGAGGAGAGGAGAAGCCGGCGTAGGAATCCGACCGTGTAGCTGTCGATTGCGGCATCAAATGCGGCGTTTTCGCGGTCGGTCAGCTCTCGTTCGAGGCGGCTGATGGAGTCGAGGTCGTCGGCTGTCATCCGTATCTTTTCGACGCCGCCGGCAATGTTGGCCGACCGGATCGCTTCGAGGCGCTGAGTCTCGGCCTGAAGGGCTTCGGGCCAATCGCGGCTTGCGCGGATGCAGTAGTCGTAGGTCAGCTCCATCAGCGGGTCGGTGAAGGCAATTTCGTCCATGCGGAGTTCCTGTCCGATGTAGTCGAGGACGTTGAGGGGGCGTACGTTTCCGTCGTCGCCTTCAGTGATGTCGCAGAGATAGCACATGCCGAAGCGTACGGCGTAGGCCACGAGTTCGCGTTCGTAGGGGGCGAGGAAGCTGTTGCGGCGTTGGTCGGCAGCTGTAGCGGGTGTCTGCCTCGGAGTTTCGGGCGGAGTTTCGGGAGAAAGGTCCGCCCGGGCGTCGTCGGCGGGATCGGGGGGTAGTCCGGCTGCGGCTCGGTTGCGTTCGCGCTGGGCTTCGCGGGCCTGTTGTTCGGCGTGTTCGGCGGAGTATTTCGCGATCTGCAGGCGTAGCACTTTCTCGTCGATCGAGAGAGAGCGTGAGCAGTTGCCGATGTAGACGGTCTGTGTTATCTGGTCGGGGATTATGGCTATGGAGCGGACGATGCTCTGGATCGCTTTCGATCGAGCGATCGGGTCAGCTCCGGCTCCGTCCATGAGGATGCGGGTCTTGAAGGATATGAAGTCTTCTTCGTTTTGGGAGAGGTAGTCTTCGACTTGCTGCGAGGAGTGGGTCTGGGCGAAGGAGTCGGGGTCGTCGCCGTCGGGCAGTGACAAGACTTTGATGTTGAGGCCTTCGGCGAGGAGGAGGTCTATGCCGCGAAGGGATGCTTTGATTCCGGCGGGGTCGCTGTCGTAGATTACGGTCACGTTTTCGGTGAACCGGTGGATGAGGCGGATCTGTCCTTCGGTCAGTGAGGTTCCGGAAGAGGCCACGACGTTTTCGACACCGCTCTGATGCATCGAGATGACGTCCATGTAGCCCTCGACGAGGATGCATTTGTCTTTGCGGACGATTGCCTGTTTTGCCTGATAGAGTCCGTAGAGTTCGTGGCTTTTGCGGTAGATCGCGGATTCGGGAGAGTTGACGTATTTGGCGACTTCTTTGTCTTTGCGGAGAGTTCGTCCGCCGAATGCGATTACTTTGCCGGAGACGGTGAAGACGGGGTAGATCACGCGAGAGCGGAATCGGTCGCTGACGTTTCCGCGTTCGGACCGGTAGCAGAGTCCTGTGTCGAAGAGGAATTTTTCGCTGAATCCGGCTTTGAGCGCAGATTTGAAGAGGTCGTCGCGCCGGTCGTAGCTGTAGCCGAGGTGGAATCGTCGGATCATTGCGTCGGAGATGCCACGTTCGCGGAAGTAGGCGAGCCCGATGTCGCGTCCGTCGTCGGAGCCGGTCAGGATCTCTTCGAAATATTTCATTGCGAATTCGTTGACAGCCAGCATGCTTTCGCGCTCGCTCTCTCGTTCGCGTTCCTGTTCGCTGACTTCGTGGTCTTTGATCTCGATTCCGTATTTCTTGGCGAGATAGCGTAGGGCTTCGTTGTAGCTGAGCTGTTCGAGTTCCATGAGGAATCCGACAGCGCTGCCTCCTTTGCCGCAGCTGAAGCATTTGCAGATACCTTTGCTTCGCGAAACGGAGAACGAGGGTGTCCGTTCGTTGTGGAAGGGGCATAGTCCGATGTAGTTTGCTCCGCGCCGTTTGAGCGACACGAAGTCGCTGACGACGTCGACGATGTCGGCGGTGTCAAGGATTTTCTGGACAGTTTCGCGGTCGATTCTTCTCATTCCGGGAGGGTGTAGTAGGGTGCAAAATTACAAAAAAACTGCCTCAAAATCCCATAAAATCGCTACTTTTGTCGAAAAATGACTCTGTTATGAAATATTCCCTTTTCTCAGCCATGCTCCTTGGGCTGGCTTGTCTGTCCGGTGCGTCATGTGTCCGGAATTCTGCCGGAAGTTCTGTCGGCGAGGGTGGCGATACGGTCACAGTCCGGTCTGACTTGCTGACTCTGGTCGATCACGATGGATATTCCGTGGCCACGGTGCGTGATCCGTGGGATTCTACCCGCGTTATGGCGACTTATCTTCTTGTTGACCGCGACGTTGATGAAGAAAACTTGCCACAAGCTGGCAATGCCGTCGTTTTGCGGGTGCCGCTTGAAAAATCGCTCGTCTACAGCGGAGTCCATGGCGGTGCTGTAGAGTTACTCGGTGAGGCGGAGCGCATAGCGGCCGTGGCCGACGGCAGTTATTTCACAAACCCGGTTCTCCGCAAAATGATCGATGGCGGGCGCATTGCCGATGTGGGAAATTCGATGTCGCCCTCGGTCGAACGGATTGTCGAGATCGAACCTGACGCAATTCTGACGTCACCCTATCAGAATTCGGGTCACGGAGCGATCGAGTCGCTTGCAATTCCGATCGTGGAGATGGCCGACTATATGGAATCCACACCTCTGGGGCGTGCCGAATGGATCAAGTTCATCGGGCGGCTCTATGGTGAGCGGGCGAAATCCGATTCGATCTTTGCGGCGGTTGTCGGAGAATATGGGCGGCTTCGCGCTGTTGGCCGAAAGGCGGCGGAACATCCGGTCGTGCTTGTGGAGCAGCCTGTCAACGGGGTGTGGGCTCTTCCGGGTGGGGGGAGCTATATGGCGCGGATGATTGCAGACGCGGGTGGTGTCTATCCCTGGGCGCAGGTAGGAGGGAAGGGGTCGATCGAGCAGGATCCGGCAGCGGTTCTGGATAAGGCGGAAAATGCTGATTTCTGGTTTATCCGCACCTACGGGGCGCTGACGCTCGACGGACTGAAGTCGAACAATCCGCTCAACGGGCGTTTCCGTGCGGCGGAGTCGGGCGGGGTCTATGTCTGCGATACGTCGGTCAGTCCGCTTTATGATGAGTTTCCGTTTATGCCGCATCTGCTGCTTGCGGATTATGTCGCGATTCTCCATCCGTCGCTGGGAATGGACAGCGTGAGATATTACCGTCGAGCCGTCAGATAAGCGATAATCAGAAAAAGCGTGTCGAACCGGAATTCGACACGCTTTTTCTGTATTTAAAGAGAGTGTGGGGGGTTATCGTGTAAGCATTTTTGTTACGGTTGAACCCTGGCGGCGGATTACGATCTGACCTGCTTCGGGGTTTTCGATCTTCATGCCCTGGAGGTTGAAGTATTCAACGGGGGCGTTGATGTCAGCATCGGCTGCGATGTTGCCGATAGCAGCGGGATCTGTGGGAAGGATGAGGTAGCTTTCGCTGCTGTTGTTGTTGGAATAGAGGCTGTTGGGGTTGGTTGCTCCTGCTGCACCTGAAGCCTGAGGCCAACGTGCGAAGAATGAGTTGGCAGGCATGTTGATGCGGCCGTTGGCTTTGTCGTAAGTCATGTTGTATGCTCCCTGCTGCTCGATGAACGCATCTCTATCCAGACCGTTGGACAACAGGAACGCGTAAGCGTAAGATCTGCTCATGATGTACGTTTCTCCGTCGTTTTCGTCAATAAATCCTATCGATTGCTGGGGTATGAGGACGTATTCGGGATCGGTGGCGTCGATTTCGATTGTTGAGTTTGCGCCAAATACTTCAGCGTAGGGATCTACGATGCGGAACATTCCATCCTGATCAGGATTGTAGAGCACGGTCACGTCGACTTCGGGACAGCTTGAGACGGGGATGCCGTACATTGTCGCGAGGAATGTTTCTTTGAATTTGCCTGTTCCCAGCGTTTCCCAAGAAGTAGGCTGTACGAAGCTGTTTCGCATTGCGGCGACATATCCACGGAGTTCTGCCAAACCGCTTTCAGTTGCTACAAAAAATACGATGTTGCTGTCAAATGTAATCGATTTATTGGTTTCATCGTAGCTTGCGGTAACAGTTACTTTGGTGGCAGTCTGTCCGGAAATGGTTACGCCATAGAAGTTGATGTCTTCGTTGGTTGATTCGTTTGTTCCGACTTTAGCCTGAGGGATAGTCAGTTTTCCGGTCAGAGAGTTGACGGTTCCGCTGACTACGATAGAGGTTCCGTCGGCAGTCGCCATCGAGATAATCAAAGAGCCAGAGGCTTCGCCCTGTTCAATTACGGCCGATCCGGTGTAGGATTTTCCGTCGAATCCGCTGGTGTAGTTCCAGTCGTAAGTTCCGACGTAGTCGGCGGCGGTGACTCTGAGGGGAGTGAGCAGCTTGCTTTCTTCTAAGGTTGCTGCATTTTCGAGGTTGGCTTTTTTCAGATCTTTTGCAACCTGAGGAAGGATTGTCTGAGCCGGTCCGAAGGCTGATGCGCTGAGTGCGCAGATGGTTGCGAGTGCAAGGGAGTAGATTTTTTTCATACGCGTTGGTGAGTTAATGAGTTGTTGAGTGAAAAAAACGGTCGGCCTCAATCAGTAAGGCCATATATGGAAATGTACTATAGTGTCGTGAACGGTGAGTACGGGTCTTTTTTTAATCTTTTTCCTTAGTGGTTGCAAATGTAAAGAGTTTTTTTGTTTATTCAAACATTTTTCCAATTTTTTTGATAATATATGTTCAAATTTGTTGTCGGGCGGCGTTGGAAGGCGAATGTTTGCATTGTCCGACTGAAAAAACAAATGGCCGCCATCGTGCGGGGCAGATGGCGGCCGTTTGCTTTTTGTCTGTTAGAGTTTTCAGAATCCGTATTTGGCCCAGTCGACGTTGCGCATGTCGCCGGTTGCCTTGAAGGCGGTGTGGAAGGCGAGTGAGGCTTCGAGCGAGTGGGGGATGTTGCCGTTTTTGTTGAGTCGGAGGTAGTCCTGAAGGAGGGGACGGTACATCGGGTGGGCACAGTTGTTGATGATTGCTTCTGCGCGCTGAACGGCGTCGAGTCCGCGGAGGTCAGCGATGCCCTGGTCGGTGATGATGATGTCGACGGAGTGTTCGGTGTGGTCGATGTGGGAACACATCGGAACGATGTTGGAGATCATGCCGCCTTTGGTGACAGAGGGGCAGGAGAAGATCGAGATGTAGCCGTTGCGTGTGAAGTCGCCCGAGCCTCCGATGCCGTTCATCATGCGGGTGCCGAGCACATGGGTCGAGTTGATGCATCCGAAGATGTCTGCTTCGAGGGCTGTGTTCATCGCGATGACTCCGAGTCGGCGGATGACTTCGGGGCTGTTGGAGATTTCAGCGGGTCGGATGACGATCTTGTCGCGGAAGAAGTCGAGGTTGCTCATGATCTCACGCTCGGCTTTGTCGGAGATTGTCAGGGCGCATGTCGAGCCGAATTTGCAACGGTCCATTTTCATCAGTTCGATGACGGCGTCCTGGATAACTTCGGTGTACATTTCGAAGCGTGGGATGTCTTTTGAGGCGGCGAGTCCGTAGAGAACGGCGTTGGCGACGTTGCCGACTCCAGACTGGAGGGGGAGGAATGATTTGGGAATTCGTCCGGCTTTGATTTCGCCGATGAGGAAGTTGCAGACGTTTGCTCCGATCTGGAGGGTGTTGTCGTCGAGTTCGGAGAATCCTTTGATGCCGTCGTAGTGGTCGCTGTGGACTATGCCGACGATTTTTTCAGGATCGATCTTCACGACGGGGCTTCCGATTCGGTCGCTGGGCTTGAAGATCGGTATCTCGCGGCGGTTGGGAGGATCGAGGGGCATGTAGATGTCGTGGAGTCCGTAGAGGTCACGGGGGAGTTTCGAGTTGAGCTCGAGGATGACATGCTTGGCATATTTCACGTAGGTCGGGACGTTGCCGGCACCGATGCCGAGAACGACTTCTCCGTTGTCGAACACTTCGGCAACCTCGACGATGGCCCAGTCGAGCTGACCGTAGAAGCCATAGCGGAATTTCTGAGAGAGTTCAGAGAGGTGGAGGTCGAAATAGTGTGCGTCATGGCTGTTGATGCGCTGACGGAGGTCGGGGGTGTTCTGGTAGGGTGTGCGTCGGCCGATGGCGTTTGCTTTCGCGAGCGCACCGTCGGCCCAGCGGTTTGTCGATGCTCCGGTGAAGAGGTCGACTTTGAAGGGGCGTCCTTCGGCGTGTTCTTTTTCAGCGCGTTCGGCGAGGGCCTCAGTGACAACTTTCGGCGAGCCTGCAGCAGTGAAGCCCGACAGGCCGAGCACGTCGCCGTTGTTGATCATGGCGGCAGCTTCTTTCGGTGTGATAATAGGGAAAGCCATTGCTATATTCTAAAAAAAATACTAATTTAATAATGATAAGTAAGTGTTCAAATTTAAACGATAGTAAGTGAACGAAAATCTTTTATACAATCTGCTGCTTCTTTTCTGCC
>JAIDJZ010000417.1 GCA_029051965.1 Paramuribaculum sp.
ATCCCAGCCAGGTGACAGCGACTGTGCCCGAAAAGCTGACAATCCGTTTTGCCAAAGGTGAGCCTGTAGCTGTCAAAGGGGTTGAGATCTCAGACCGCATTGAGGCCATCCGCACGATCGAGGCTATCGGAGCAAAATTCGGAATCGGACGTGACATGCATATCGGCGACACAATTATCGGCATTAAGGGTCGTGTCGGATTTGAAGCAGCTGCTCCTATTCTCATTATAGCAGCCCACAAGATGCTTGAAAAGCATACGCTTACAAAATGGCAGCTCTACTGGAAGGAACAGATCGGCACATGGTACGGGATGTTCCTCCACGCAGCCCAGTATCTTGATCCTGTCATGCGCGACATGGAAAAATTCCTTGAAAACACTCAGGAACATGTCGACGGAACAGGCGAACTCGAACTGCGTCCCTATAGCTTTACTCTCGTCGGGGTTGATTCGCCATACGATCTGATGAAGACTGATTTCGGAGAATATGGTGAAGTCAATAAGGCATGGAGCGCCGATGATGTCAAAGGGTTCACTACGATCATGGGTAACCCGATGAAGATTTATTACAATGTTACTCAGCGTGCTGAATCGAAAAAATGATTAAAGTTGGAATTATCGGGGGTGCCGGCTATACGGCCGGCGAACTCCTCAGACTTCTTCTGAACCATCCTGAGGTTGAGATTTCGTTTGTCCATTCGAACAGCAATGCCGGCAATCCGCTGACCGATGTCCACGAGGGGCTGATCGGCGAAACCGATCTGCATTTTTCCGATTCCTACGATCTGACTGCGATTGACTGCCTCTTTATGTGTTCCGGCCACGGAGCGAGCCGCAGGTTCTGGGATGAAAACGAACGCCCTCAGGAGCTTAAGGTCATTGATCTTGCTCAGGATTTCCGCGATGAAAGCTGCGGTTATGTCTATGGCCTTCCCGAAATGAATCGAGATCGCATCGCTGACACTATGCTTCTGGCGAATCCCGGATGCTTCGCAACGGCAATCCAGCTTGCCCTGCTTCCGCTTGCAGCGACGGGAAATCTGAAATCGGATGTTCACATCACCGGAATCACCGGTTCGACAGGTGCAGGTGTGAAACCGGGTGCGACCACCCATTTCAGCTGGCGTCATGCGAACATGTCGGTTTATAAGGCTTTTAATCATCAGCATCTTATCGAAATCAACCGTTCGCTCAGATGTCTGATGC
>JAIDJZ010000418.1 GCA_029051965.1 Paramuribaculum sp.
ACTTTGCCACATCGCAAAATTGGAACTTCATTGACTATTTCGGCAATTCTCCGTCGCATCAGAAATATAACGTCGGCGGTTATCTTGTCGGAGCGCATTATGATTTGAACCTTGAAAAATGGAATATAGGTGGAGAGTTTGGCTGGGCATGGGAGAGCAACCACATCAGCAGCAGTCGCATGAGCAACAATTTCCCACAGGCTAATGCCTACGCCACTTTTTCACCGACTGATAAACACCAGTTTGAAGCGAACTGGCGATATGGCAAAGATGTTCCCGAAGCATCGCAAAAAAGCCCGAATATGCTACAACAGGATGAACTCATGTGGTATCAGGGAACGCCTACACTGTCAGATTACTCAAATCAAAGTGCCGGATTATCATATACCTGGCTCCCGAACAACAAATGGCAACTGTCGGCCGACGGATATGTCTATATGCTCGGCAACCGTTGTGTTACGATATACTCTCCCACGGCCCCGGAGGGAACAATGTTGCGTCGGTATGTCAACGACGGAGACTACCGCAGCGGAATGTTAGGCGTTTCCGCTACTGCCAAATTCTTCGGAGGTAAACTTGTAGCCAAACTTCGACCGCAGTACTGGCTGCGAAAGACTACCGGGGCATACGCAAGCACAAGAAATGAACTGACCTGCACGGCCCAACTCACATATTATTTCGGTAAATTCTATCTCTGGGGCTGGTATATGACCCCAAGCCGGTATCAGGAAGAGCAAAGCGGCATCGTAGAGCGCACGCCTGCCATATATCAGATTCAGTTGGGCTGGGGCGACAAGGGATGGAACATCAGAGCCGGAGTCTACAATTTCCTGCGCACGTCATGGGAGTCATCACATCAGACTCTTTCAAGCAAATATTACAGCTTTGACCGCAAACAGTTTTCAACCGCCCAGCATTGGCGCATTACGTTAGCCGTGTCCTACACCTTCGGCTATGGCAAGAAAGTCAGCCGCTCCGATGAAGTGAGCGGCACGGGAACAGCTGGCAGTGCAATACTGAAATAATTAAACGACAAATCATACGATACAGAAACCTCGGCATCGATGTCGGGGTTTTCTTATGCTGTTGAGGCATTACAGTCGTCGATTTAAGAGGAAGAATTTGGTTTGTAAGGGTGGATATGTGTAACTTTGCGATTGTCCATGAGGGATGGCTTTCGAGGAATTATGGTCCGACGATAGGATTTGATTGCAGGAGGACTCTATAAAAATAGAACCTACAAATATCAATTTACTATGATAAGTCATAAATTTTCAGTCCTGTCTAACGGACGAATCGCCGAGTTCATGAGGGAGTCGTGCGAAGAAGTTGCTTCAGACGATCTGCTTGATTCAGTAGAGAGCCTTTCAGATCTCTGGTTGCTTGCAAATATTAAGGAGACATATGAAAAAGATATTGAGGATGATTCAGAGGACGGTTTGTTTACGGCTGGTGTTGGTGGCGACCACAGTCTTGGTGGCGGCACTATTTTCGGAAGCACAGACGCGCCGGGCAATTGTAATCGGGCTGGGTGAGCAGCTTGACAGGTCGTGGGGGGAGATCCACGGCGACAGAGATGTCCCATTAGTGGCTTCCATGCTGAAATCGGCCGGTTTCACCGACATAAGGACGCTTGTGAACTCCCAGGCCACAAAGGCGGCCATAGTGTCGTCGATCAATTCTCTGATTTCGAGATCTTCGAAAGGGGATGTGGTTTACATCCATTTTTCCGGTCACGGTCAGCGAATGACTGATCTCGACGGCGATGAGGACGACGGATGGGATGAGGCGTGGATTCCTTACGACGCTTTTCGGAAGTATTGTAATCGCGACCGTGGCGACAAGCATCTGAGCGACGATGAGCTCTCGCGCTATCTGACCCGGCTGAGGGGCAAGGTGGGAGCCTCCGGAACAATCGCGGTTGTTGTCGACGCCTGTCATAGCGGCGATTCGACGCGCGACGGAGAGGGATGGGATTCGGTGGTTGTGCGCGGGGTCTATGACCACTTTGAGATCCCGGGCAAACGGGCCGCCCGCAGGAATGCTGTCAAGGAGTCGTGGCTGACGCTCAGCGCGTGTAAGGATTATCAGCTGAATGAAGAGTATAATAAATGTGGTAAGCTGACCCACATTATTGTCAATAACTGGCGTGACTATGCCGGTCAGAGCGATCAGGCGATTTTTTCGAAGATCGACAGGACAATGCAGTCACGCATGTATAAAGGCCGACTGGGTCAGAATCCGGATCTCACCGGAGCGATCGGGAACGTGCTTTCGATTATTTTTCAGAAAAAATGATTTTTCAGTTCCGTAGTAAGAAATACAGTGACTCTCAGATTGTCGAAGCCTATCAGACAGGCGACCGTAAGTTGCAGTCGAAATGGTATGACAGATGTCGCGATCAGTTCGGAAAAGGGACATCGCGCTATTGCGGCATAACCGACTTCGAGCTTGAGGATCTTTTTCAGAACTCATTTGTGCTTCTGTGGAAAAAGATCGACTCCGGTCAGATATATGTTGCCGACAGCATGGTGCGTGTCACGACGGCTGTCGGCGACAAGCCGATTGAGGACCTGATGGGATATTTCATGAGAATTGTCAAGAACAAATATCTGGAGCATTTGCGTTCCGGAAAAAGTGTGATGCAGATTAATGAAGAGATTGTTTCCGACCGCGAACTGATCGACGAACTGTATTGGGACGAGGATCCGGAAGTCGAAAAGGACCGTCTTGTCATTCATTGTCTGCAATCGCTTCCGAAAAGCTGTGTTGAGATTCTGACGCTGTTCTACTATGAAAAGAAATCGTTGGATCAGATACTTGCCGAGCGGCCCGAGAATAATTCCTATGACGGACTGAAGAGCCGCAAATCGAAGTGCATGTCCAGTCTAAGGAAAAAAATTACAGAATCATTTGCAAAAGCAGGACTACGATGAAAGAAGAAGATATTGATTCAAGAATCGAGCGGGCTGTCAATGAGCTTGCGTCGAAAAAGGCCCTGATGGCGGAATGGGAGCGTGAACGCGCCGCAGAGGCGGCACGCAAGGCATTGCGGATAAGAAAAATGCGCACCTATGGTGTCTCGGCAGCTGCATCGCTGATCGTTGTGGCGGCCGTCGGAACCGGATTGTATCTGAGCCACAGCGGCAGTGATGGTCCGGGAGTAGCCATGACGTCACACGATTCCGCTCCCGTATTCCGCGGCGGCAACGCCGGTCAGCCGGAAATCATGGCTCTTATGGACGCCGACAGATACGAGGATGCCCTCAAGGCAATTGATGAGGCTTTGGCCGACTCGATCATCGATCCGGCACTTCCCGCCGAACAGCAGGAATACATGAGAAACCTGTATGGCATTCTACGCTACGACATGACATGGCTGAAGATCCGCTCACTTGTCAGGCTTGACCGGAAAGAGGAGGCGATCGGTCTTCTCCGCGACTATGTCAGAGAAGATGGTGAAAACCAGACGGCGGCTAAGCACTTACTTAACGAACTTACAAAATGAAACGGATTGTAATTCTTGCAATGATTCTGGCGTCGGCGATTGCTTCCGCCGCGCATGTCTACAACAACTTTCTTGAAGCCGGCAAATATGCGCTTGCAGACAAGAACTACGAGCTTTCGGAATATTTCAACATGGAGGCCCTGAGGCAGATACCTGCCGATTCTGTTGTAGACCGCTACATCGCGCACAGCCGTCTGAGGAATATGAACAATCTCAGAGAGACGTTTGACAAGGCGCTGTCACACGGCAGGGAGTGTCTGAATATAATCCGTGGATTCGGTCCCGGGAATCAAGCCATGCTGATGGAAGACTATATAATGTTGGCAGTCATTCATGCCGGGATGAAAGACTCCCTGATGGCGAGTCATTATGTCGATTCGGCCAGACAACAGGTCTCTGATCCGGCCACCAATCCGGCATATCTGAAGAAGTTCGCCACAATGGCGGGAATCGTCTATACTAGAATCGGCGACTGGCAGCGGGCTGAAACGGCCTACCGGCAGGCCACGGAACTTGCTCGGCGCTACAAGCCAAGCGAAGATACTTCGACGACGCTTAATCTCTACGGCAATGTACTGTTCCACAACGATAAATACGCCGACGCCCTCGGAGTCTATGAAGAGCAGCGCGGAATCTGTAGGGATCTTTTCGGCGAGGACTCAATGCAATTCCAGTGGGTGAGCTACTGCATTGCCAATATGCGTGCCTATATGGGCGACATTGCGGGAGGTGTCGGAATTTACGAAGGTGTCATCAGATGGTATCGCGACAGAATTGTCAGCGATCTGAAAACAATGCCCGAATCGAACCGTCAGGCCTACCTTGACAATATGATCGACATCTTGCAGAACGCTGTCCCTTTCGGAATTGAGGCAAAGCATAATGAAGATGAATTCACGCGTATTGCCTATGAGAATCTGCTCTTTACGAAAGGTCTTCTGCTTGCATCCGAGAAGTCGGCCGACGCCATCATACGGCGGTCGGGCAATGCTGAAGAGCGGGCCGCACTCGACAGTGTGAAAGCGATGCGGGGACGTCTGACCGAGTTGTTGGCCACTACCGGAGCGAGCCCCATCGATGTCATCAATCTCTATGCGGGAATAAAGGGCATCGATGTCAATCTGGCAAACGCTTGCGAAGCCTACGGGAACCACATGTCTTTTGCCGCTGTCGGCTATGAGGCAGTCAGAGAATCTCTTAAGGACGACGAAGTCTTGCTGGATTTTGCCGATTTCAAACCCAAGAGCAGACCGCGGCAGTATGTCTGCTATGTCATACGCCGAAATCAGAAAAATCCTCAGGTCCACTATATCTGCAATGGCAGTGAACTCGATTCTCTCTTTGCATTGGAGAATCACCGGTGGAGCAACCTCTACAGTGGAGAGGCGGCAGAAGATATGGCAAGAATCATCGGACGTCCGTTGAAGAAGATCATAGGCGGGTCGCGACGGGTCTATTATGTCCCGTCGGGCATATTCCACAAACTGTCAGTCGAGGCAATTCCGGAGGGAGACGGGATGATGTGCGATTCCTTTGAGTTCAAGCGTTTGTCGTCGGCACGCGAAATTGTCAACGATTCTGACGAAAGCCTCGGAATGAAAGCCCGTCTTTACGGCGGTCTCGACTATGATTCGGATGTAGTTCTGCCGAATGCCTCTTCAGCAGCGGCCGGTCGCATTCGTCTCAGTCTATTGCCGCGCTCCCGTGAAGAGGTGAATGAGATTTCCCGCATGATGAACAATCCGGTCCTGCTTACTGCCGACAAGGGAACAGAGGAATCCTTTATGGAGATGAACGGCAACGCACCGTCGGTCATTCATGTAGCGACCCACGGATTCTACTATTCTCCCGAGGATGCCGACCGTCCGGCGTCGCTTCAGGGCTATAACGATGCGATGTCGCTGTCCGGACTTGTCATGTCGGGAGGAAATGCCGGCTGGCTGGGACTCATACCGTCGAAAGGTCTGCTGACGGCTGAAAAAGTATCGCGATGTGATCTTTCCGGAGCCGGCATTGTCTGCCTTGCGTCATGCCATTCCGGACAGGGCGAAGTGACCTCCGAGGGCATCTACGGTCTGCAGCGTGCATTCAAGAAAGCCGGAGCGGAAACTCTCATTCTCAGCCTTTGGGAAGCAAGTGACAATGCGACAAAATGCTTCATGACAAACTTCTATTCCGATCTGATCAACGGAAGCAAGGACCGTCACAGAGCCTTTGAATTTGCTCGCGAGCAGGTGCGTCGGCAATATCCCTCGCCGGTCTATTGGGCTGGATTTATAATGGTTGACTGATCAGAAATTTGTGCGATACCGAATGTGGTGAAAGCCAGCTGTATAGTCCGAGCGTGTTCAAAAAAACGACAGAATTTCCATAAAAAAGTGACAATGGAGGGTTACCTTTGACTTTTTTGTTCATAAAGGGCAAAAGAAACAAACATAAACCGATTAAAAGTTGTGCCCGACACTCATCAGGGTATCTTAAAATGGAAATCCGTAACTTTTTCTTAACAGCCGTTTCATCAGCAATTGTAGTCGCATCACTTCTTTCGTCCAATCAGGCGAAAGCCCAGTATATGGATTTTGGCCCCGGAAGCATCGTCTGGGACATGCAGATGCAGCAGCGCGAAAATGCCATGCGCATGCAGACGGCCATGATGCAGCAGCAGGTCCTCAACTATTATAATAGTCAAGCCGCGGCAGCGACTATGCATATGCAGAACACTCCCTTTGTCCCGATGCAGGGCGTCCAGACCTACAATGGACCCTATATCAACCGCGGTGAGAGCTATCGGACCGAAACCGTGACCTGCGACCATTGCAGCGGGGGCTACAACTACCGTGAGACATATATGGGAGGCGGTCAGACGCGCACAATCAAAAGCCGTTGCTCTTGGTGTAACGGATCGGGAACTCTCCGTAAGAAAGTGAAGAACTAAGAAACTGTTTAAACTCAGACTCTATTGAGAGGATTTTTATTCTTTTTGAATTGAATTTAAGCGTTCTCTAACAGGAAGTTAACATTTATAATATAAAAGCAATGAAGTTGAAAAACATGCTGATGCTGGCGGTAATGACTGCCGCTTTGACCCTCCAGGGATGTAAGGACAAAGACCCAAGAGTGACTCAGATTTCAAACGACATGGATTTTAAAGCAGTCAATCTTACAGTCGGAGATGGCAGTCTTGTCGCCTCAAGTAATCAGACCCTACGGTCCTCTTGGTCGGTTGAAGTCACGATAGGGGGCAAGACGACAACCGTCAGCGGAGAATCAGCCAGAAATGAACTTCCGGTGCTCAGCGGCGATGAAATCGAAATCACTTTCGACCCCGCGTCCGGCAATGAAACTCATGCAACGATCTCATTACCTGACGGAACATCACGCGTCGTGACAGCTTCGCAGCCATCGTTTAAATGGACCGTTCCCGACGACTTTTTCCCCGGCATGGAAATCAAAGGAGAGACAGCTTATGAACTCGATGACACCGATTACATTAAAAAGGGGACAATAATTCTTGTCGCACTCATGTAGGATTTGGCTTAAAGAAAACACACTCTTATGGCAATGGTAAAAGATATTGTTCAGCATCACGACACGTTTGACTTCACCCCACTCTTTCAAGAAGCAAAAGAAAAGTATATAGGGATCGACTGCAACGACACGCTCGCATTTCTCAGTGGCGGAAATGAAATCCATTCTTTCATCGGCAGTGCCGGCGGAAAAGACCGTCTCAGAAAAGCCATAGAGGAGGCCATCTCAACCGACGAAGCGGCCGATGTGATCCATGATGCAGCCTCGGCCATGCTGACAGTCGTTTATTCTCCGCAGGCCGAAAAACCGTTGACCGTTGTCGAGACGCAGTACATCTCGGAATTTGTCAGGCAGCTCCCGGGCGATTGCAGCTTTTTCTGGAATGCGTCGACCGATATCTCTTTGGGAAACGAAGTTAGGGTAGTGGCGTTTTTCGACCTGAGATAGCAGGGGAGCGGTGTAGAAGAGGATATTGGCACGGATTTTGCAGTTCAACAGGCAAAACTCCTTGCAATGAAAAAATCTCTCTTACATCGCAGCCTTGCTGCCTTTTGTGGCTTGTCGCTTCTTGGTTGCGTCTCTGTCCCCAAAGAAGCTGCTGATCTGTCGCAGTCGGTTTCAAAAGATCTTGCGGCTTACAGATCGTCGCATCTTCAGTTCGTCGGACTCTATTTCGATAAAATCGAAGATGACATCAACGGATTTGTCGACAGCCGTATTGATCCCGGTCAGTCAGTGACCGGACACACCTTATTTATATAGTGGAATAAGATTTATATAGTGGAATAAGCGGGAGGAGCAGATTGAAAATTTGTTCCCCCTGCGCTATTGTGTGCTGACTTTGTCTGATTCGCACCGATTTATTGACCGATACTCCGAAGTCACAGGGGCTTATCTCCCGATGAAACTATGCCTTTTGTGCTATTTGACAGACAGGAAAATATTTCTTGCGGAATGTTATGTTAAAATCTGTATTTTTAGTGTTTTTTTTCGTGTTTTTCACATCTGTTTTATATCTTTGTAGAAATTTTGGCCATCTACTTGTTTTCGTCAACGCCCTTTGAGGCAGTTTTCGGTTGCAGCTGTAGAGATTATCGGGAAGAGCGATTGACCGATAAAGCCAATAATTTTGCTTTCCTGAGAAAAAACAGAGACAATCATAGTAATTACTTACCTTATGCTAAAACCAATCAAATCAGTAAGCAAACTTCTTTTGCTCGCCGCTTTTGCTGGATCATTGGCAGTGACTGAAACCGCTCAGGCGGCCCCTGTTGCACAGTCGCAGTCAAGCAATACAGCGACCGGCGTCATTAAAGATGAGTTGGATGACCCCATGATTGGGGCCACTGTCCAAGTTGCCAACAATCCGTCGCAGGGTGGAGCCACCAATCTTGACGGTGAGTTCAGCATTGCGAATGTTAAATTAGGTACAAAACTGAAAGTTATCGCCGTCGGCTACAAGCCTGTCGAGGTCGTGTGGAACGGTCAGCCCCTGACAATTTCCATGCAGCCCGATTCTCAGATGCTTGATGAGGTGGTAGTAACAGCCATGGGTATCCAGCGCGAAGAAAAAACGCTGACCTATGCTGTGCAGACTGTCAAAAACGAAGAGGTGACCCGTATCAAGGAAACCAACTTCGTCAACGCTCTTCAGGGTAAGAG
>JAIDJZ010000419.1 GCA_029051965.1 Paramuribaculum sp.
TTTCGACACTCCCAGAAACGGACAGATCCCGAGAAACTGGGCAAAGACAATATTATTGACAAAAACTGCCCCTATGACAATTGACAGATACTCGATCATTTCTTTCACTGATTTGGAGAGTGGTTGAATTTAAACAATTTCTGGTAGAGAGCCATCAGAAAGCCAAGAACGATAAACGCCCCCGGCGCAAGTACGAACACCAGCGACCCGAACTCCTCCGGATAGACCTCAGCGCCAAAAATGCGTCCTGTTCCAAGAACCTCTCTGACAGCTCCGATCAGCGTCAGCGCAACCGTAAAGCCGATTCCGATCCCGACGCCGTCAGCCGCCGAAGCCACGACACTGTTGCGCGACGCGAAAGCCTCGGCACGCCCGAGTAGAATGCAGTTGACAACTATCAGCGGAATAAAGATCCCCAGCGTCGCATTAACCGAAGGAAGATAAGCCGCAAGAAGCATCTGCAGAGCTGTCACAAACGTTGCGATCAACACAATATAGACCGGAATCCTGACCGCAGGCGGTACGATCGGCTTGATCGCCGACACCGTCATATTGCTGCACAAAAGCACACCAGTCGTCGCAAGACCCATCGACAGACCTGTCATCGCGCTCCCCGTTGTCCCAAGCGTCGGACACATTCCGAGAAGCAGAACAAACGTCGGATTTTCCTTGACGACGCCATTATAGATTATACTCCCTAACTTCATTTCTCTTCACGTTTAAATTGTTCGAATGCCTCATACCCACGCTGCAAAGCCCCGAGGAATGCCCGCGAGGTTATCGTCGCTGCCGTGATTCCGTCCACATCTCCGCCATCCTGGCTCACCTTCAGAGGAGATCCTCCCGGATTGCGGCCGATCACCGACCGCCGTCCCTGATCCATTCTGAACCACTCCTCCATCTTTGCGCCAAGACCCGGAGTCTCTGCATGCGACATCACTCGATAGCCCGTGATCCCACCCGATGCATCGAAACCGAAAATAATCCTGATCTCACCCGAAAAGCCATCTTTAGAAACACTCTCCACAGCCGCGCCGGCAAGCTTCCCGTTCGCCCGGGCCGGATAGACAGTGACTGAATCGACCTCTCCGCCGACAGCCACCGCGACCGCATCGCCGACAGGATCATTGTCAAATGCCGGAAGCACCTCGGCGATAGCTCCGACGCGCGCCTCTCGTTCAGCCGCTGCGACCGGTCCCGCCGTCAGCGAATGAAGCCACGACAGCAGTGCGCCGCTCAGCAGACAGACCGTCGTCAGCACAGTGACCATTGCTGCCGGAGTCGATTTTGCCCGTTTATTTCCCATTTCGACGGCCCTCCCCGACCTTACGCGGCTTCATATAGCGGTTGATGAGCGGAGTTGCGCCGTTCATCAGAAGAATCGCAAACGACACCCCCTCCGGATACGCTCCCCACTCCCTGATGACAACCGTGATCAGACCGATCATAACTCCGTAGAGAAGCATTCCGCTATGGCTCATCGGCGACGTGACATAGTCCGTGGCCATGAACAGCGCCCCGAGAAGCAGCCCGCCGCCAAGCAGCTCGACAAACGGATCGTTGCCGATAACCAACGAAAACAATCCGGCCGAAAGAAGTATGGAAACCGGAATATGCCATGTGATAACCCTCGTCGCAAGAAGATACAGCCCCCCGGCTATCAGTGCGAATCCCGCAACCTCTCCGAGCGAACCGCCCGTCGCGCCGATTGCCTCCCCGGCCCAGTCGACAGCTCCCGCGACTCCCTCTTTAGCCTGCGTCAGTGACGTGGCTCCGGTAAGTGCGTCGGCATATCGCATACGGTTGACGATCGGCAGAGGCCACGTCGTCATCTGCTGTGGAAACGAGAGCAGAAGAAAAACCCTACCCACAAGTGCCGGATTGAATATATTGCACCCGAGTCCGCCGAACGACATCTTCCCGACTCCGATCGCAACGACCGACCCGATCAGAACGATCCACACTGGCAGATTCGACGGCAGGTTGAACGCAAGCAGCACTCCCGTCAGCATCGCTGGCACCGACACAAAAGGGGCCCGGCGTCCGAGCATATAACGCGCAATCACAAACTCCGTGACAACACATCCGGCCATCGCCGTTGCCGTAACTATCAGTGCACCGATGCCGAACGAATAGACCGCGCAGAGAAACGCCGGCACAAGTGCCAGCAGAACCCTCCACATTATCCGTTGTGTTGTGTCGCCCGTGTGAATATGCGGCGACTCTGAAATAACAAGTAGTCTGCTCATTTATATCCTTTCAATCCAATTATTTGTTTCCATTCATTCCTTTGTCCGACTGGTGGTGCGCTGCCTTCAGTCAGCGCTTCGCCTTTCCGAGTCTGATAAAATCCAGCAGCGGGCGCGACGACGGGCAGATATAGCTGCAACACCCGCACTCAATGCAGTTGGCAAGCGAATGCTCACGCGCCTCCTCGACACGCCCGAAACGACAGAGCGTAGAGATCAGATACGGCTCCAGACCCATCGGACAGACACTGACACAACGCGCGCAACGCACACATGCATCCGGCTCCAGACGTCCGCTCATCGACGGAGGCAGCAACAGAACCCCAGAAGTTCCCTTCATCGTCGGAGCTTCGGGATTGATCGCCGCGTGGCCCATCATCGGACCTCCAAGAACAAGTTTCGACCCCTGTTCGGCCGAAGCGCCAGCAAGTTCGAGCAGGGTGGCGACTGCTGTTCCGTTCCACACCCTGAAATTTCCGCGCCCCTCTACTTCCGGACCGGTCACTGTCACTATACGCCTCACAAGAGGCTCTCCATAGGCAAGCCCGCGCCAGATCGCATAGGCCGTCCCGACATTGACAACGACAGCTCCGGCATCCAACGGGAGTTTCCCAGCCGGAACCTCCCGACCTGTGACGGCTTTGATCAGCTGCTTCTCGCCACCCTGCGGATAACGCTCGCGCAACGCGACAACCTCTGTCGCAGGAAATCCTTCGGCGGCTTCAGCCATCAGACGGATCGCGTCGCTCTTGTTCTCCTCGATCCCGACCACGGCTCGCGATGCGTCGCAGGCACGCCGTGCCGCTTCAACGCCCTTCATGATCTCCTCGGCCGACTCGAGCATCAGCGCATGGTCCGACGTCAGATAAGGCTCACATTCAGCCCCGTTGACAATCAGCACTTCAGCGCTCGTCCCATTCGGGACCGTCAGCTTGACATCGGTTGGAAACGTTGCGCCTCCGAGCCCGACAATACCGCAATCACGGACCACCCGACGGATCTCGTAATGGTTCATCGCAGCAATCTCCTCGTCGGTCCGCACCCTGACTGGCTTCATGGCACGGTCGGTCGCGCGGTCCTCATCTGTCGATTCGACGATGATCGCATCAATATCGTAGCCATTCGCCCCGCTGACTGGCCCGACACTCTTGACAGTCCCCGTCACCGGCGAATGGACATTAGCCGAAATAAAACCGTCGGCTTCGGCAAGAAGCTGATAGCGCACCACCCGGTCGCCGGGGCTGACCACTGCGCGTGCGGGTCGCCCGATATGCTGTCCGAGAGCCACAACCGCAACCTTCGGTGCGTCAACTTCGACAATAGGCTTCCCCGCTGTCAGCTTGGAGTCTGGCAGCCTTACGCCGCCGGGACGAAACGTTTGCATTTTCATAATCGCTCGGAAATTTCTCTCTATAACACTCGTTCATTGATCAGACACCGACGCCGGAAAATTCGACGTCTTGATTGCTCCCGTCGGACAGGCCGCAACACATTTCCGGCACAGACGGCATTTCGCCGGATCGATCACCGCAAGATTGTCGCGCACCTCGACTGCGCCAAACGGACACGTCCTGACACACTTTCCGCAGCCGATGCAGGCGACCGAACACCCCTTGCGGGCCACTGCCCCGCGCTGTCGATTCGAACAGCCGACCCACACACGACGACCCTTCGGGCCTTGCGGACGGAGAGAAATCAGCTTGCGGGGACACGCTTCGACGCATTTCCCGCACCCGGTGCATCGATCCTCGTCGACCAGCGGTAGACGGCTCGCAGGATCAATCCCGATCGCTCCGAACGGACAGACCGACGTGCAGTCGCCGCATCCCAGACAGCCATAGCTGCAACTCATCGGACCCGAGCCGATCCGGCTCTCGATCCGGCAAAGCTTCGGTCCGCTGTAGATCGCTGCCGGAAAACGACGCGCATATGCGCCGCCACAACCGACAACCGCAATATTCCTCGCCGCCGATCCTGCGCCATCCTTGCCGAAAACACCGGCGATCTGCCGCATTTTCTCATCTCCGGCGCCCGGACAGACAATCCCGTCCGGACCGCCGCGGCGCACACACTCGACTGCGAAATCGTGACAGCCAAGCAGCCCGCACGCCCCGCAGTTCGCGCCGGGAAGAAGCTCCTCGACCATTCCGATTCGGTCATCCTCAACAACGGCAAAGCGTTTGACGACAACACAAAGCAAAACCGCCGCCAAAGCCCCGAGCACCCCCAGGGCTGCCGCCGGTAAAACTATCTCACTGATGCAATATATCATATCTGTAAACCTCTTTTTTCCTCTCAGAAACTGTTTGAATTTAAATCAAACACTCTCTCTGAACAACTTTGACAATCCTGCGCCGCATATCAGTCGCAGATCTTCTCGACTCTCCATCTGACAGACCGGTCAACCCTACGCCCGAAAAGACGCAGCATGACAAAATAAAAACCTCCGGCCACCACGCAGGCAAGCGCCGTAAGATCCTCATCAAGCCCGGCAAGACTGGCTGCTGCAGCCGTTGCTACAAGCAACAGGACCGGAATACCACCAAGCAATAACGCCGCAACATACCTCGAGCCCTCCGATGGCATCAGACGAACCCGGTCTCCCGCCTTGAACCCGCCTTCGTTTTTCAGACTGAATCGCGTCTCACCGGACAGACCGCAGACTCGCCCGAGCGAACATCCGTCACACGAACCGCCGCCGTTCCCGACAGCGACTGTCATTTCTCCGTCTGCTACTCGCTCGACAATCCCGCGATTACAATCTGTTTCCTTCTTCATTGGCCAAGCTTAGAAACTGTTTAAATTTAGTTGTGGGATTAATTGAGAGGATTTTATGAGGTGTTTTTACGAGTGGAAGAGGGAGCATAGCGGGCTATGTGACCGATGAGACTCGGTGAAAACAACCATAAAAGACCTCAATAAACCCACAAGAATGATTTATAACATTTTTTTCGTAGTAAATTTAAACAGTTTCTTAGAGAGTCGTTTGAATTTAAATTAAATTGCAAATTTACAAAGAATTTTCCACGAAAGAAAGCACTCCCACAGCCTGCTCAAACCTTTTTTCCACAACACCTTCCGTAAAATCCATTTTTTTCGCTAAATTTGCCAAAATCAATGCCGATCAGGAACCACAGACATCATGGCTACACACAACGACCTCGGAGCATGGGGCGAACAGATCGCCCGCGACCACCTCATCGCAGCCGGCTATAAAGTAATGGAGCGGAACTCCCGAGTTGCCGCCGGCGAAATCGACATAATTGCCGTCAAAGGCAACCGCATGGTCTTCGTCGAAGTAAAGACACGCTCGACAAACCTCGACGACGCTCTCGATGCAATCGACGACAAGAAAATCCGACGCATCGTCCGCGCCGCCGACTCATTTCTCCAGCGCTTCTCAATACCCTATGAATACCGCTTCGACATCATCGCCGTCATCGGATCTCCCGAAAAAGGCCACACACTGACCCACATACCCGACGCTTTCTTCCCCCCGCTTTGCTGACGACACGCTCGAGACAGACCGACTTGTTAAACCACGTTAAATACATAAACTTTACGACAGAAAATTTTGCCGGTCAAAATAATTATTCTAACTTTGTAATGATTTCAAACTTGAATAAATTCCAATGAAACAGTTGTCCGATCTGAAAACCATGCTTGCCGATGCCGGTATCAAACCCTCCCATCAGCGACTGGCAGTTGTCCGCTTTCTGGCCGACAACCTCATCCACCCAACCGTGGACGACATCTACACCGGACTCCTGCCCGAATATCCGACAATGTCACGCACGACAGTCTACAACACTGTCCGGCTGCTCGAAAAGGCCCATAAGCTCGAAGCCCTCACCCTCGACGGCGAATCGACACGCTACGACTTCAACACCTCCCCCCACAGCCACTTCTTCTGCACCGTCTGCAACCGCGTGACAGACCTGCCAGTTCCAGACCTGCCCCCCGCTCCGGATGGATTCAGAGTCAAGGCCGTCCACCTCTCCTACAAAGGAATATGCCCGGAATGCGCAGCAAGTCAATCATAAAAAACTAAAAAACCAGATTCAATAACTAACGTAAAAATTATCTACAATCATGTCAAAGAAATTCATCTGCACCGTTTGCGGTTATGTTCACGAAGGCAACGAAGCTCCCGAAAAATGCCCCCTCTGCGGTGCCCCCAAAAGCAAATTCAAAGAAGTTGACGAAACTGCCGAACTCGAATTCGTAACCGAACACGTGATCGGAGTCGCTCGCGACACCGACGACGAAATGCGCGCTGACCTCCTCGCCCACTTCAACGGCGAATGCACCGAAGTCGGAATGTACCTCGCAATGTCGCGTCAGGCCGACCGCGAAGGCTATCCCGAAATCGCCGAAGCCTTCAAGCGCTACGCTTTCGAAGAAGCCGAACACGCTTCCAAATTCGCTGAACTCCTCGGCGAATGCGTCTGGGACACCAAGACCAACCTCGAAAAGCGTATGGCTGCTGAAGCCGGTGCGAACGCCGACAAAATGCGAATCGCCCGTCGCGCAAAAGAGCTCAACCTCGACGCCATCCACGACACTGTCCATGAAATGGCTAAAGACGAAGCTCGCCACGGACAGGGATTCCAGGGTCTCTACAACCGTTTCTTCAAGAAATAACTAACCCGGAAACACACACAAAACCATACTGAATCCCCCAGGGGTGTGGCAGATTCTCTCCCGCTGCCGCACCCCTTTCTCTTTTTCCGCAACCGCAACGAACCGCCGCAAACACACAATTGTTTTCAACCCGTAATGTAAACAATAAAAATCGCCCCATGAAATCAGTAAAAGAAACCCTCCTGCAGCGACGCAGCATCCGACGCTATGAACGCGAAGCGATCTCCGACGATCAGCTCGACTTCATCTTCCAGGCCATACGCAACACCCCGACAAGCTACAACGGACAGCAATTTTCTGTAATCGACATAACAGATCCGGACCTGAAACTGCGACTCTATGAACTGACCGGACAGAAACAGATCAAAACCTGCGACCACTTCCTCGCCTTCTGCGCCGACTTCCACAAAATCAGCCTCATAGCCGCCCAAAAAAGCGTCGAAATGCCAGCCATCAACGAAACTGCCGACGGACTGATCCTCGGAGCTGTCGACGCGTCCCTCGCAATGATGAGCGCCGTGACAGCTGCATGCTCCCTCGGACTCGCCACTTGCTGCATCGGCTACGCCCGAACTGCCGCCCCGCAGCAGACCGCCCGGCTCCTCAACCTCCCCAAAGGCGTTTGGCTCGTCTGCGGACTCGCCATCGGAGTCCCGCGCGAGCTCCCGGACCTCAAACCCAAACAGCCGCTTCAGGCCGTCATCCACCGCAACACCTACGCGCCAGACTCCACCCTCCTCGAAGCCCTGACAGCCTACGACAACGAAATCTCCCTCTACAACTCGACCCGAAGCGGAAGCCAGACCTCCAACGACTGGGCCTCACACATCGTGTCCTACTACTCCGAAGCGATGAACTACCGCATGCTCGACGCCCTCCGCTCACAGGGATTCGACCCGAAGCGCTGATTTTTCAGCCCGTTTCTTTTCCCCGTCCCCGAAAAAACGGTAACTTTGCATCCATGAATGGAAAGTTACCGTTTAATGGGCCTATTGGCGTTTTCGACTCCGGCTACGGAGGTCTGACAATCCTGCGACAGATCCGCAAACTCCTTCCCGACTACGACTACCTCTACCTCGGCGACAACGCGAGAGCCCCCTATGGCCCCCGATCGTTCGACGTTGTCTACCGCTTCACCCTCGAAGCCGTCAGACACCTCTTCGCTCAGGGATGCCCGCTCGTCATCCTCGCATGCAACACAGCATCCGCCAAAGCCCTCCGATCCATACAGCAGAACGACCTTCCAGACATCGACCCCTCACGCAGAGTCCTCGGCGTAATCCGCCCGACCGTCGAAAAAATCGGCGAACTGACACAATCCGGTGTCATCGGCGTGCTCGGAACAAACGGAACCGTCCGCTCTCGCTCCTACGACATGGAAATCGGCAAACTCTATCCCGGCTTCACAACCGTTTCGCAGGCATGCCCAATGCTCGTGCCGATTGTCGAAAACGACGAATCCGACAGCGAAGGCGCCGACTACTTCGTCAGAAAATACGTCAGCGCACTAATGCAAAAAGACCCCCGCGTCGACACCGTACTCCTCGCCTGCACACACTATCCCCTCCTCTACGACAAAATCCGACGCCACGTCCCCGAATCAGCCGGCGTAATAACACAGGGCGACATCGTGGCCGAATCCCTCGCCGACTACCTCCGGCGCCACCCCGAAATCGAATCACGATGCACCCGAAACGCATCCTGCACATTCTCCACCACCGAAAACCCCGACGACTTCACCCGACTCGCCGCCATTTTCCTCGGCCACCCCATCAAAGCCATCCGCGTCACACTCTGACCCACCCACAGCTACCC
>JAIDJZ010000042.1 GCA_029051965.1 Paramuribaculum sp.
CGGTTCCCCAATATTTGTTAATGCTGGGGTCGCATATCTCTGAGTGATTTTTGTCTTGTGATGAAGGAGCGTAGCCATAGCTACGTGGCTGAAGAACAAGGCAAAAAGCGCCGGAGAGATGCGATGATAGCGTTAACAAATATTGGGGAATCGGCTCTTAATTCATTTTAATCAAAGTGAGCATAGTTATTGCCCACTACCCGGCTAATTTTGCAGTGTCATCCAAACAATTACGATCTCAGACGCATCCTATCTACAATATAAACAAGAACAATCATGGCAACAATTTCTCTCACCGACGTTATTTTCGCGACACTCTCCCTCAGAGGGAAAATCTGCGCCTCAATCAAGACCGACGGCGTGACCTCCTATTCCGAAATCCTTTCGATTCTGCTGAGAAAGGCCGGAATCAGCCGCGGGCTGGCAACAATAGATCTCCGAAACAGCTCACAGGGATGGACTGCCCGACGGTCGGTCATGATCGCAGGCGTCTGAAATGTGCCACATGTGGGGCGGAAGGGTCAGAAGTTGTATTGGAGAAGAGCCATGACGCGGTTTGCATGATTGCGCGCACCGCTGTAGTTTTTGCGCTGACCCCAGAGATATTCGGCTCCAATCGTCAGATCTGATGCAAGATTATAGAATCCACTGATTCCGAGATAGCGGCTGCCTTTGTAAGTGTCCGGACCGAGATAGCCGAGTTTAAAGGTGCGCACCTCGCTGTAAGACCCGGCAAAATAAACTTTGGATGAAGCGTCATATCTGAATCCCAGCTCCATATTGGACATTGCCGGCGATTTCATCTCTCCCTCGGTCCGTCCGTAGACCAGGTCCATGCCTTTGCCGGACAAGTCGTTGAGATAAGAGCCGTAGCCATGTCCGTAGGCACCTTGATAATAGATGGCGAAGTTTTTCGTCAGATGCGCGATTCCCGACAGCTGGAGTGCCCATCCGGTCGAAAACCGGTTTCGCGCTGTCTTAAGATCCCGGTAGGACTGATTGCGCCAAAGGGCCGAGAATCTGAGGTGGCTGCTTCCCCCGCCCCATTCATACTGGACATAGACGGGAATATCCGGAACACGCGGATTGATTTTTCCGGTCGAGGCATCGGCCGTCACACTGACGGCAGGCATCTCGATTCCGATCCCGCCCGATATGTGATCGGAAAACCGGGGTGCATAGCGTACAAGTACATTCTTGCGGCTCATCTCGCCCGACGGTCCCTGGTCGTCGATGGCGGGAGTGCCGGCACTACCGTCGACAAACGTACTGTTGGCAAGACCGGCTGTCACATAGCCCACTTTCAGATAGGCCTGCTTGAGAGTCAGTCCATAGCCGCTTTCGCCTCCGCCGGTGAACTGAGTCTGGGCATAGACCTGATAATAGCCGAAGCGGGAGC
>JAIDJZ010000420.1 GCA_029051965.1 Paramuribaculum sp.
AGCGGCAGAAAAGAAGCAGCAGATTGTATAAAAGATTTTCGTTCTCTTACTATCGTTTAAATTTGAACACTTACTTATGAAACAGCAGCGTGCACTTCTGATCATCAATCCGATTTCCGGGACCTCGCGCAAGGAGGGGCTGGAACGACGTGTCACGGACCGCCTTTCCGAGATCGGAATCGAGGTTGTCGCGCGGCGCACGACCGGATCGGGCGATGCGACTGCTTTTGCATGTGAGGCTGTCGGCGAGGGCTACGATATGGTGCTTGCCGCCGGCGGCGACGGAACGGTCAACGAGACGGCCAATGCGCTTTGCGGAAGTCACGTCGCGTTCGGGATCATTCCCTGCGGTTCCGGCAACGGGCTTGCGCGGCATCTGAACATTCCGGTCGATGTTCGGGCGGCTCTTGAGATCATAGCGGAGGGACGCACGGAGGTGTGTGACTGCGGCGAGGTCAATGGACATAATTTTTTCTGTACGTTCGGACTTGGGTTTGACGCGACTGTCAGTCACAAGTTTGCCGAGTCCAAGCGCCGCGGCAAGCTGACCTATATTTCCAATACATTCAAGGAATATCTGAACTATCAGCCGGATGAGTATGTGATATCCGCCAACGGACAGGTCATCACTGACCGTGCTTTTGTCGTGGCTGTCTGCAATGCCTCTCAATACGGCAATAACGCCTATATCGCTCCGCAGGCTTCGATTACCGACGGGCTGCTTGACGTCACGATCATCCACTACGGCAATCTGCTGTCGACAGCTCTTGTCGGGCTTGACCTGATGTCGGGTTCGATCGAGCGCAACATGCTGATCCATGCTTTCCGGGCATCCACTCTCAAGATCGAGCGCCGTCATGAAGGAGCGGTCCATGTCGACGGCGAGCCGATGGAAATGGGGCGCGAGATTTCGGTCGTGTGCCGTCCGTCGTGTCTGAAGGTTTTCACACCCCAGGCCGACCGTCCGATCCGACCGCTACTGACGCCGATCATGTCGATGATGAATGACATCGGCTACACTATCCGTCAGCTTTTCGAGTAGATCCGGCCAGCAAGTGTCCGCGTTGCGGGGCGATTGGTGGTGTTTAATTTGGCAGACTATCGGGTTTTTGGTAATTTTGCAGTGAAATCAATTACGTTTAACATCATCTCTGCAAATATATCATGGCATTACAATGCGGAATCGTGGGGCTTCCCAACGTCGGTAAATCCACTCTGTTCAACTGTCTGTCAAACGCTAAGGCACAGTCTGCTAACTTCCCATTCTGTACGATTGAACCGAATGTCGGCGTGATCACCGTGCCCGATGACCGTCTGACAACGCTTGTCGACATGTGCAAGCCAAAGAGTGTAGTTCCGGCGACGGTCGAGATCGTCGACATCGCAGGTCTGGTCAAAGGCGCCAGCAAAGGAGAGGGCCTCGGCAACAAGTTCCTGGCAAATATCCGTGAGACGGATGCTATCATTCATGTCTTGCGCTGTTTCGACGATGACAACATCACCCACGTCGACGGAACGGTCGACCCTGTCCGCGACAAGGAGATCATTGACTATGAGCTTCTGATCAAGGATCTGGAGACGGTTGAGAGCCGTATGGCCCGCACTGAGAAACAGGCCAAGACCGGTGGCGACAAGCAGGCGAAGCTGCAGTATGAAGTGCTTCGTCAGTATCACGAAGTTCTCACTCTGGGCAAACCTGCGCGTTCGGTTGAGTTCGAGACTGTCGACGAGCAGAAGTTCGCCCGCGAGCTCTTCCTGCTGACCAATAAGCCTGTGCTCTATGTCTGCAATGTGGATGATGCATCGGCTGCGACCGGCAACGCCTATGTAGAGGCTGTCCGTCAGGCCATTGCCGAGGAAAATGCTCAGCTTCTCGTCGTTGCCGCTCAGACCGAGGCTGAAATTGCCGAACTCGAAACCTATGAGGACCGTCAGATGTTTCTTCAGGAGATCGGACTCGAGGAGTCCGGCGTAGCGCGTCTGATCCGTGCGGCCTATGCGCTTCTTGATCTCCAGACCTACTTCACGGCCGGAGCCGACGAGGTGCGCGCCTGGACATTCCTGCGCGGATCGAAAGCTCCCAAATGTGCCGGAATAATCCACACGGATTTCGAAAAGGGATTTATCCGTGCCGAAGTCATCAAATATGACGATTATGTCACTCTCGGTTCGGAGGCGGCTGTCCGTCAGGCCGGCAAGATGAATATTGAAGGAAAGGAATATGTCGTTCAGGACGGTGACATCATGCACTTCCTTTTCAATGTCTGATTCTTTCGGACTACTCTTTTTTCATACATAACAATGCGGTGTGCCAGAATTCCGGATTCTGGCACACCGCATTGTTATGTATATCTTCTGATCAGTCTTCTTCGAGTTTCTGACGGGCTCGGTCAAGAAGATTGCCGACTTTCATTTTAGTTTTTTCTTTTATTTCGCTGCCTTTTTCTTTTGCATGCTCAATCTGTTCGGAGTGTTCTTCCTTCCACTTTTCGTTTTTCTTTTTGATCTTGTCTTTGGCTGCGTTGTAGACACCCTTTGTTTTTTCCCAGTTTGATTCCGAGGTGTCGGAGAGATTGTAGCCGCCGTCATCTGTGTCGTCGGTCACTTTCTCTTCGGTCATTTCGATTTCTGACATCTCGATTTCTTCAGGTTCAGTTGCGTTTTCGTCTGCCTCCTGGAGGATTGATTCTGATTCTTCGGATGAGGGTGTGTCGGTTGAGTTTTTCGAATTCGAGCCACACGACGATAGGGTGGCGATGGCAATGAATGCAATAATAGCTGATTTCATTCTCATGACATTCTGTTAGATTGGTTTAATGGATGTGTTTTCTTATGAAATGGCCCGTTGTAAGTGGGGACTCGGCAAATTTACGGTTTATGATCGGATTCTGCAACGATTTGTCGGAATAAAAAATTGGGAGGGTGCAGTCCATAATGGCTCACCCTCATGCTTCTGTCGTCTGAACCATTCTGACAGCATCCTCGTCATTCGGCAGAAAATAACAGGCGCTGGGTCAAAATTTTGACACAGCGCCTGTTATTAGGTTGTAGCCGGGGAGATTATTCGGCTGAAGCCAGAGGCGACGGCACTGCAAAGGTGCGCGCTGCGAGTTCCTGGTCGAGCATGTAGAGACCCATGCCATTGTCGGCGATGAGGCGATATTTGTCGATCAGCTGGCGGCAGTTGTCTTCCTCTTCGACCTGTTCGCTGACGAACCAGGCGAGACGATCGCGGGTCGCATAGTCTTTTTCTTCTTCGGCGAGTGCGAAGAGATTGTTGATCAGCGAGGTGACTTTCTGTTCATGTTCGAGAGTGGCTTCGAAAGCATCGAGAGGAGTTGCCCATTCGGTTTCGACGGCTGCGATGGGCGCGAGGATAACCCGTCCTCCGCGCTGGTTGAGGTAGTTTATGAGGATTTCGGCGTGGGCCTGCTCTTCACGGAACTGAATGCGGAACCAGTTTGCGACACCGGCATGTCCTTTCGATTCGAAGTTCATTGCCATTGAGAGATAGAGATAGGCCGACCAGAATTCTGCATTGATCTGGTCATTGATTGCGGATTGGATTTTGGGTGAGATCATATGGGTTGAGGGTTAGTTTTTAAGTGTTCAGACAGACGGTTGATCAACGGCGTTTCTTCGCGCGCTGTTTTTCCTGTTCGCGAAGCATTGCCTGCTGTTGGCGCTGGGCTTCTTCGAGACGGGCCATGAAGCCTGATTTCTTCTTCGGTTTCTTTGCGTTGGCTTTCATTGTGGCGCGGACTTTCTCTTCGTTTACGACCTGGCGGAAAATGTAGGTCTGGACGATTGTGATCAGAAGCGAGAGAAGGTAGTAGTAGCTCAGGCCGGCCGCATAGTTGTTGAAGAAGAAGAGGAACATGACAGGCATCATGTACATCATCCATTTCATTCCGGGCATCGAGTTGCCTCCGGGCTGGTTCTGCATGTTGATGCGGGTGTAGATAATG
>JAIDJZ010000421.1 GCA_029051965.1 Paramuribaculum sp.
CGTGGGCTCGGAGATGTGTATAATTGACAGCGTGGATTCCTATCGAGCGGAACCGCGGCATTTTGAGGCGCATGAACCAGGGGCCGTAGCTTGCGCGGAATTTGCCGTCGAAGTCTTTCCATGCCGATGAGTTCTCGATGCTCATGATGGTGAATTTCCCTTCGGGCGTTTTGTGGTCGCCGTTGCGGGTTTTGTTGCCGAGGTTTTCTCCGAGGCAGACACCGGTCGTGAAGATGAGGGAGTCGCGTTCGTTGAAGACGTAGAGTCTGAAGTCTTTTTTCGAGATGACAATCCGGTTCTGGGCGGACAGGATTCCACCGAACAGTGCGATTGCGGCAATGGTGAGAAGAAGATGTTTCATCTGTATATGTTTTTTTATTTTGGTCAGTAGGTTTTTGAGCTGTCGAAAGTCTGCCGTTCGGGCAGGATGATGACGCGTGTGCCGATGTCGACAAGATCGTGGAGCTTGATCAGTTCGGAGTTTTTCAGCCGGATGCATCCTTCGCTTGCGCGGTGGCCGATTGAGGCCGGGTCGTGGGTTCCGTGGATGCCGATGTGGGTGAATCCGGGGACTGCCAGCCGCATGAACCAGGGTCCGTAGGCACCCTTGATCTTTCCTTTTCCGTCCTTGAAGTCGTGGTCCCAGTAGGAGGATGCTACGATCTGGTTGATCCTGAAAGAGCCTTCGGGCGTTTTTCGGTCGCCCCGTCGGGTTTTGTTGCCGATGTTTGTTCCGCATGCGATTCCGGTGCGGAAGATTATGTTGTTGTTGTCGTCGTCGATGACGCGTAGGGTCATGTCTTTTTTGCAGATGACGACGGTGTTGCCGGCGAATGCTGATGCGCAGAAAAAGACCAGCGTGATGATTGAAAGAAATCGTAGGGCCATTGCGGGATCAGTATTTACGAAGGGTTATGCGTGTGCCCTCGGCCGTTGTCATGATCAGCTGGGAATCGGTCAGTCGGTCGATTGTGTAGCGCTGTATCCATCCGCGTGTCTCGTCGTTGGCTTCTGGTGGTGCGAAGACACCCCAGGAGGTGAGCTGACAGGGAGAAACGTTGGGAAATTCGAGCGCAAGGTCGGGATAATCGTAGGTCATGTTGGCCGTATGGCGAATGTTGGCGTAGCATGTGAGGTGGGCCGTGTGTCTGTAGAAGCAGTAGTAGCGTTCCGGGGCGGTGACTGTCGTCCCGTCCGGATAGACTATTTCGGTGACCTGCCACTGTCCGGCGAGCTTTCCGATCAGCGGGAGTTCACGGCATCCGGCCATCATTGAAATGATAGCGGCAAGCCCGAGGATGCAGGCAATTTTTTTTATTTTATCCATCCTGTTTTTCTTATTGTTAGCATTGCGCCGAAGCTTTTGCCGAGAAGGTCGCCGCCGTCGGCGCCGAGACTGAGACGGAAGTCCCATCCGGCGATGCGTCGGGGCGAGTAGGTGGCTTCGACCAGAGCGTTGACGTTATGGAGAATTGTCGGAGAGGGGTTGTCGTAAGTGCCCCACGAGCGTGTGAACGACAGGAGTGCGCGGTAGGCGATCTCGTCGGTCGGTCGGCCTGAGAATCCGAAATGATGGCCTTTTATGCGGTTGTGGTAGAAGGCGAGGCTTCCGTTGGCGTTGTAGATCGGGGAGATGATGAGCGGGTTTCCCATGCCCATTCCCCAGTGGTTCCATCCGGGATAGAGGTAGTGGTTGTAGTAGTTGTCGCGTCCGCTGACCTGCTCGGGGATCTCGGGAGTGTGGTCCCAGTAGACGGCTCCGCTCTGGTCCTTGGTGGTCAGATATTCATAGACAAACTTGTCGATAAAACGGTTGGCGGGGAAGCTTAGTTCGAATCCGAGGAGCATGTCGCGCCATGCGTGGTCGAAAAACATCATGGAGTGGTCGTCGAAGTAGTGGAGGTAGTAGGGGCGGATGGCCCATTCGGTCTCCGGAAGCCGGCAGGTTGCGGCGAGCGACCATTGTCCGACGTGGTTGCCGTAGGCGTTCTGGATTTCGCCGAGCTGGAATTGGTCGTTGGAGTCGCCTCCTCCGGAGGGGATTATGGTGTTGCTGATGGTTTTGAAGTCGTGGGGGAGCTTGACGACGATGGGCGTTCCGTCAGGGTCGCGGGTGTGGACCTCTCCGCCGAAGTGGGGTGCCATTTAGAGTCCGCCTTCAACGGTCAGCGGATGGCGATCGGGGTCTCCGACGCGTAAGAAGAGTCCTTTGGAGTGGAAGAGCTCATTTTTGACCCATCGGCTGTCGGCGTGGGGTGTGTCGCGCTGCCATCGGCCGTCGGTCGTTACGCCGAACGAGAAATAGCCTTTTACCGATAGCCAGCGGTTGGTGAAGGGGACCGGTTCGTAGCGCGGCATCGAGAGGTAGGCCTGGGGGATCGGACGGGCGTTTTGCGACAGGACCATGCTTCCGGAGGCCAGTTCGCTGTTGACGAGTCCGGTGACGCGCTCTTTCGATCCGACGGTCAGCTGGAGCGACCGGTAGCGCACTTCGCCGTAGAGCTGCTGGATGACGAACCGGGAAGTGAAGTTGTAGGGGACGACCAGATCAGCTCCGAATCCCCATGAAAAGCGTGTGTCGGGATCTGTTTCGCGGAAAAATCCGCCGCGGATGAAGCCGTTGTTTTTTTCGACCGACGAAAGTCCGAAGCGGTTGTTCATCAGCCAGAAGGGCGTGTGGGCGGAGCTGCTGACAGCCATTCCCTCGCCGAAATACCGGTAGGTCATGTGCGGTGCGGGCAGAGCTGGGGTCAGTGTGTCGGCTGGAATCGTGTCGGCAAGTGTTGCCGGGATTCCGAGAACCAGCGCGGCGATGATGAGAAGGATGCGGGATTTCATCGTCAGGAGAATTTTATTGATTCAAAGCGGCATCCGCGCAGATAGTCGGCTGTCGGCATCCGTTTTTTGCCCTGAGGCTGGAGCGAGAGGATTTCGAGGGCGAAGTCGGCGCAGTCGACCGTCATTGTTCCTTTGCTGCCGAGGCGGACTTTGCCGGGTTCGGAGGCGGGGATGTCGGTCAGACGGGTCGAATAGATTTTCATTGTGCCGGCCTGAGCGCCGTCGGCTTCCACAGAGGTCCATGCGGCGGGATAGGGAGCGAGTCCGCGGATCAGGTTGCGCACGTCGGCCGCGTTGCGGTTCCAGTCGATGTGGCATGTCTCCTTGAAAATTTTCGGGGCGGGAGCGGGTTCGAGGCCGTTGTCGAGCTGGTCCTGCGGAATCGGCGAGAGGTTTCCCCGGGCTATGTTTTCGACGGTCTCGAGGGTCAGGCGCGCGCCGAGTTCCATCAGCCGGTCATGGATTGTTCCGGCGTCGTCGTCTGGTCCGATTCCGACTCGTTCCTGCTGGATTACGTCGCCGGTGTCGATTTCATGTTTGAGGAAGAATGTTGTCACGCCGGTTTCGGTGTCGCCGTTGATTACGGCCCAGTTGATCGGCGCCGCGCCGCGGTAGCGCGGCAGAAGTGATGCGTGGAGGTTGAAAGTGCCGAGGGGGGGCATTGTCCAGACCACTTCAGGGAGCATTCTGAACGCGATGACAATGAATAGGTCTGCTCCGATTTCGCGCAGAGCATTGACAAAATCCTCGTTTTTCAGTTTTTCGGGCTGAAGCACAGGGATGTTGTGGCGTATGGCGGCCTGTTTGACGGCAGATTCCATCAGATGTTTTCCGCGTCCGGCAGGTTTGTCTGGACCGGTTACAACAGCGGCGATTTCATGTTCGGAGCGGAGGAGGGTCTCAAGAGAGGCGACGGCGAAATCAGGAGTGCCGAAAAAAACGATTCTTAATTTCTTTTCTTTCATTCAAAAAATATGTTTAGAGTGCAAAGATAGCCAAAAATCCGACAATCTCTAAACATGTGTCGGTTTGAGGGGATCTTGCGGGCTTCTGAGAGCCGGTTCCCCAATCTTTGTTAACGCTGGGGCGGTCAAGTGTCGTGCAGATGTGTTCGCGCAGTGAGGGAGCAA
>JAIDJZ010000422.1 GCA_029051965.1 Paramuribaculum sp.
CATATACAAAAAGTAAGCCCAACTTCTGTCATGCAGGAAGTTGGACTCACCTTTTTATAGTTTAGCGGACAGTAATATTTGTAAAAATTGAATTTGGACGCGTGGCGCGCGGCAGGGGCGCTAACTTTGCAGTGCGCATGCCGCTTCCTCCACTGACGGCCGGTTCATGGATAGAAATTGGGGCAAAAAGAAGCGGTGTGCCGAATTTGTGAATTCTGACACACCGCTTCAGTTGCGGTTTATGGCATCACGCTAAAAAGCGTGGCTTGTGAATCATTTCTTGGCCTGTTTGGCTTTGCGGTTTTCAACGAGGTAGGCAACCGGAGTCGCAACGTAGAGCGTCGCAAGCGTACCGATGATCACACCGAAGATCATTGCGAAAGTAAACGAACGGATAGCATCGCCGCCGAGGATGAAGATGCAGAGAAGCACGAGCAGCGTCGAGGCTGATGTCATGATCGTACGTCCGAGAGTCGAGTTGAGCGAACGGTTGATGTTGTTGAAGAACGATTCCTTCGGGTAGAGACCGAGGTTTTCGCGGACACGGTCGAAGACAACCACGGTGTCGTTGATCTGATAACCGATCACTGTCAGGATCGCAGCGATGAAGGTCTGGTCGATTTCCATCGCGAAGGGCAGAACGCCGTAGAGAAGCGAGTAGAAGCCGACAATCGCGAAGGCTGTGAAGGCTACTGCTGCAAGGGCGCCGAGCGAGAAGGCGATGTTGCGGAAGCGGACGAGGATGTAGAGGAACATTGCTGCGAGTGCGATGAGCACGGCGATGATTGCGTCGGTGCGCATGTCGTTGGCAACGGTCGGTCCTACTTTCTGCGACGACATGATACCGATGTTCTCGTTCGTGGTCGAGAAGTCTTCCTTGCTCATGTTGCCGATTTCGCTCTTAAGACCCTTATAGAGGATCTCGGTGATCTCCTGATCGACGTTTTCTTCGTCGGAGTCGATCTTGTAGTTGGTCGAGATGCGGACTTTGGTGTCGTTGTCGATAGTGATGACTGAAACCTGTGCGCCGTCGAAGAGCGGAGCGAGCTGGTCGCGGAGATCGGATGTGTTGACTGCGTGGTCGAACTGAACGACGTAGTTACGTCCGCCCGAGAAGTCGATACCCTGGCTCAGACCGCGTACGGCAAACGATGCGATGACAACAACGATGAACGCGATGCAGAGCGAGAAGCTTGTCTTGCGGGCGCCGAGGAAGTTGAAGTTCGTGTTGGTGAACATCTTGCTCGAAAGCGCGGTGCTGAAGGTGAGCGCGTTGAATGCCTTGGTCTTGGCAAACATCATGAACACCAGACGGGTCAGGAACACTGCGGTGAAGAACGAGATGATGATACCGATGATGAGCGTTGTCGCGAAGCCTTTGATCGGGCCTGTTCCGAAGAGAAGAAGGATCACACCGGTGATGACCGAAGTAAGGTTGGCGTCGAAGATAGCCGAGAATGCGTTGGCATAACCGTCGGCAAGTGCCGTGCGGATGTTTTTGCCTGCGCGGATCTCCTCTTTCGTACGTTCGAAGATAAGCACGTTGGCGTCAACTGCCATACCGAGCGCGAGCACGATACCGGCAATTCCGGAGAGGGTCAGCACTGCCTGGAACGAGGCGAGAATACCGAATGTGAAGAAGATGTTGAACACGAGACCCAGGTTGGCGATAAGTCCGGGGATTACGCCGTAGAAGGCCATCATGAAGATCATCAGAAGGACGAGGGCGACGCCGAACGACAGGAAGCCGTCGTGGATAGCCTGCTTACCGAGCGACGGTCCGATCACAGTGTCGGAGATTATGTCGACTTTAGCAGCCATCTTACCGCTCTTGAGCACGTTTGCAAGGTCTTTTGCCTCGTCGGTCGAGAAGTTTCCGGTGATGCTTGAGCGGCCGCCGTCGATCTTATTGCTGACGTTGGGGGCTGAGTAGACCTGATCGTCGAGAACGATAGCGACGCGTTTGTTGATGTTGGCGCCGGTGATGTTGCTCCATTTCTTGGCGGCATCGGCGGTCATGGTCATCGAAACATAGTTACCGTTCTGCATCTTGTCATATTCGCTTGAGGCGTTGAGGATGACGTCGCCTGAAAGCGCCGGTTTGCCGTTGTTGGTGCGGAGGGCCAGAAGCTGATAGATCTGCAGGCCTGCACCGCCGGCGTTCTCAATCATTTTCTTGAGTTCGGCATCGCGTCCGGCGTGTTCGGCATCCGATTTCTTAAGCACCATCGGTTTCACTTCCCAGGCAAGCTTGAGGTTGGAGGGAAGGATTGTCCTGGCGCGGGTCGATGCCAGAATGTTGTCGATAGCTTCGCGGTTGGCGGCTGTGGCCAGACCGAGTTCGATCGACTGGGCCGACGGCGCGAAGCTCAGGAAGTAGTCGCTGAGGGCTTTTCCGTTGCCGGTCGAGTCGGCTTTAAGGCTGTTGTTGAGTTCCGCAAGTGCGGCGGCGAACTCGCCGACAGGCATTGTTTCATAGAACTCGAGGTTGGCCGAAGCTTTGAGAAGTTCGCGGACACGGTCGTGTTCCTTGACGCCGGGAAGTTCCAGAAGGATCTGGCCGTCGTTTTCAAGTTCCTGGATATTGGGAGCGACAACTCCGAACTGGTCGATACGGGTGCGGAGCACATTGGTCGAGCTGCTGACGCGGTCTTTGACTTCCTGCTTGAGCGTGTTGACAGCGTCTGCATCGTTTTCGCCACGCTTGACCTGATCCTTGAAGATGACCGAGAAGTCGCCGGAGGGATCAAGTGAGCGGTATTCTTTGCAGAAGATCGAAACGTAGTCGTTCGAACGGGTGGCTTTCACGACTGAGTCGGCGCGCTGGATGGCTGGCTCGAAGTAGGGATTGCCTTCGGCGTTGGCCATCGAACGGAGGATGTCGGGGACAGAAACCTGAAGAGTCACGTTCATACCGCCTTTGAGGTCAAGGCCGAGACCGACTCCGAGCTTCTGGGCCTGGCTGTAGGTGTAACCCAGCCATACGGTTTCGTTCGAGATCGAATCGATGTAGTGTTTGTAAGCTTTCGTGTAGGAATCGGCGGCTCCTGTTTCATCGCCTGACACCGCAATGGCATACTCTTTTGCCTGGTCTTCATAGTGGTTGGTTACCATTGTGAACTACAGGTAGAAAAGGCAAATGATCACCAAGAAGATAG
>JAIDJZ010000423.1 GCA_029051965.1 Paramuribaculum sp.
TCCTTCATCACAAGACAAAAATCACTCAGAGATATGCGACCCCAGCATTAACAAATATTGGGGAACCGGCTCTAAATGCGGCATTTGCCGACGGAGTATCTTAATGCCTGTCAGTAGCTGCCGCCACGACCTTTTGCTCTTCGATAGCCTTTTTTATTCGCATTTCGCCCTCTATTTGGCCATCACTGAATCAACTAACATTTTCTTTGACCTTTGTCAATCCAATTAAATTCAGTAAATTTGCACTCTGACAGCATTGGCAGCAGTCCGAACTGTCAGATTGCATCAATCCAATTCAAATTGAAAGCGATGAAAAAGTTTAACGTCTACGATAAATTCAATTTATCAACTATCAATAAAGAAGTGCTCGCCGAATGGCAGCGCAAAGGTTTGTTCGAACAGAGCCTTGCCGAGCGCGAAGGCGCACCCTCGTTTGTCTTTTTCGAAGGTCCTCCCTCGGCCAATGGACAGCCAGGTATCCACCACGTAATGGCCCGCACGATCAAAGATATTTTCTGCCGTTACAAAACGATGCGCGGTTTCCATGTGAAACGTCGTGCCGGATGGGACACCCACGGATTGCCTGTCGAGCTGGGAGTCGAGAAAACTCTCGGAATCACCAAAGAGGACATCGGCTCAAAAATCTCCGTCGATGAATACAATGCCGCTTGCCGCCGCGAAGTGATGAAATACACTCAGGAATGGGAGCAGCTCACCTCAATGATGGGTTATTGGGTCGATATGGAAAACGCCTATATCACCTACGACAACCGCTACATCGAGTCTGTCTGGTGGCTTCTGCGTCAGATCTATGACAAAGGCCTTCTCTACAAAGGCTACACCATCCAGCCTTATTCACCGGCCGCAGGAACCGGTCTCAGTTCCCATGAACTCAATCAGGAAGGTTGCTATCGCGACGTGAAAGACACAACCTGCGTCGCACAGTTCGAGATGGTCGATCCGAAAGAGGTCATGAAAGGTTGGGGACAGGCCTATTTCCTCGCATGGACAACAACCCCCTGGACTCTCCCTTCAAACACTGCACTCGCTGTCGGGCCGCAGATCGTCTACAACGTAGTGCGGACCTACAATCCCTATTCCGGCAAACCCGAAACCGTCGTGGTCGCCGAAGCTCTGATGAACTCGCTCTTTAATGAGAAGGCAGCGTCGCTCTCTCTCGACGAATATGAGAAGGGCAGCAAGCTGATTCCCTGGCAGGTTGTCGGATCATTCAGAGGCGAGGAACTCGTCGGAATGACATATCGTCAGCTCATCCCCTGGGTCAACCCGGGCGAAGGCGCTTTCCGTGTAATTCCAGGCGACTACGTCACGACCGATGACGGTACCGGAATCGTGCATATTGCCGGAACATTCGGTGCCGATGACCTCCGTGTGTCGAAGCAGAACGGAATTCCGCCGCTCCACCTCATCGACCGTGACGGCAACATCCGTCCGATGGTCGATCTCAAAGGACGTTTCTTCCGCCTCGAAGATCTCGACAGTAAATTTGTCGAAGAAAATGTCGATGTCGAAGCCTACTCACCCTGGCAGGGTAAATATGTCAAGAACGCCTACGATTCCTCCAAATCCGACAAAGACGAGACTCTTGATATTGAAATCTGCATGTGGCTCAAACAGAACGATAAAGTCTTTAAGATTGAGAAGCATGTCCACAACTACCCCCACTGCTGGCGCACCGACAAACCGGTTCTTTACTATCCGCTCGACAGCTGGTTCATCCGTTCGACGGCCGTTCGCGAGCGTCTGATGGAACTCAACAAGACAATCAAATGGAAACCCCAGGCAACCGGAACAGGCCGTTTCGGAAAATGGCTCGAGAATCTTCAGGACTGGAACCTCTCCCGCAGCCGCTACTGGGGAACTCCGCTTCCGATCTGGCGCACTGACGATGCAAAAGAAGAAATATGCATCGACTCCGTGGCTATGCTCTATAACGAAATCGAGCGAGCTGTCGAAGCCGGACTGATGGCTTCCAACCCGCTCAAGGACCGCGGCTTTGTTGTCGGTGACTATTCCAAGGCCAACTACGAGAAGATTGATCTCCACCGTCCCTACGTCGACGACATCGTGCTCCTCAGCCCCTCCGGCAAGCCGATGCACCGTGAATTAGACCTCATTGACGTCTGGTTCGATTCAGGCGCCATGCCTTATGCCCAGAATCACTATCCCTTCGAAAACAAGGAGGAGATGGAATCAGGCAACCTTTTCCCGGCCGATTTCATTGCCGAGGGTGTCGATCAGACCCGTGGATGGTTCTTCACGCTCCATGCCATCTCCGGAATGGTACGCGATTCCGTCGCCTACAAGACCGTTATCTCCAACGGGCTCGTCCTTGACAAATTCGGCGAGAAAATGTCGAAGAGAAAAGGCAACGCTGTCGATCCGTTCAAGGCAATCGAGGACTTCGGTTCAGACCCCCTGCGCTGGTACATGATTTCAAACTCTTCGCCGTGGGAAAACCTCAAGTTCAATGCTGAAGGAGTGACCGAAGTCAGCCGCAAATTCTTCTCGACACTCCACAACACATATTCCTTCTTCGCGCTCTATGCAAATGTCGACGGATTCGATCCCGACGAAGCGCCTCTGGCCCTTTCTTCCCGTCCGGAAATCGACCGGTGGATCATCTCGCTGCTCAACACTCTGGTCAAGAATGTCGGTGAGTCGCTCGATGACTACGAACCGACACGTGCGGCCCGCGCCATCAGCGATTTTGTCAACGATGACCTCTCCAACTGGTATGTCCGTCTCAATCGCAAACGCTTCTGGGGTAAGGATATGGATGATGACAAGAAGTCGGCCTACCAGACTCTCTATGCGTGTCTGAAAACAGTAGCGATGCTTATAGCTCCGATCGCGCCCTTCTATGCCGACCGTCTTTATTCCGATCTCACACGCAGCGACAGATCAGTCCATATCTCGACCTTCCCGGCTGTCGACGAGAGCGCGATCGATAAGGATCTGGAAAAACGCATGCGACTGGCCCAGCAGGTAACCTCTATGGTCCTCTCGCTGCGCCGCAAGGCCGACATCAAGGTGCGTCAGCCGCTGGGCCGCATCATGATTCCTGCTGTCGACGAAACTCAGAAAGGCTATATCGAATCGATGAGTACCATTGTGCTCAATGAAGTCAATGTCAAGACTCTCGAAATGGTTTCAGCCGAATCCGGAATTCTCGTCAAGAAAGTCAAACCTGACTTCAAAAAGCTCGGCCCGAAATTCGGAAAGGCCATGAAACAGGTTGCCGCAGCCATCACGCAGCTTGACCAGCCGTCAATCGCTCAGCTCGAGCGTGAAGGCTCTGTTTCGATAGATCTCGGAGGCACTCCCGCCGTCATCGAGGCCTGTGACGTAGAAATCATTTCCGAGGACATCCCCGGCTGGCTTGTGGCCAACGAAGGCAACCTGACAGTGGCGCTCGACATAACCGTAACCCCCGAGTTGCGTCGTGAGGGAATCGCCCGTGAAATCGTCAACCGCGTCCAGAACATCCGAAAAGAACGTGGCTTCGAGATTACCGACAAAATCACACTTACGTTCGGCTCGATGCCCGAAACGGACGACGCTATCCGCGAATACAGCTCCTACATCAGCAAGCAGGTTCTTGCCGAGTCTCTCGTTGTCAAGCCATTGGCCTGTGATGACGAAGGTGTGCGCACACTTGACATCGATGGAGTGAACCTTACGGTCATTGTGGCGTTATGTTAGAAACGCCGGGTCTTCCGACCACGCGTTTATTCGTCGAACCTACATTCTGAAATTCATCCGTTTATGACTGAAAAAACTCGCTACTCCGATGAGGAACTTCTTGAATTCAAGGAGCTGATCCTCAAAAAGCTTGAAAAAGCCCAGGCCGATTTCGAACTCTATCGGGCCTATGTCAGCAATCGTGAAGGAAACGACACTGCCGACACCTCACCGACTTTCAAAGTGCTGGAAGAGGGCGCTATGACTCTTGGCAAGGAGCAGGCGGGCCGGATGGCAGAGCGTCAGATGAAGTTTATCAACCATCTTCAGGCCGCTCTGGTCAGAATCGAAAACAAGACTTACGGCGTTTGCCGCGTGACCGGAAAACTCATCCCAAAGGAGCGTCTTCGTGCTGTTCCGCATGCGACTCTGGCAATTGAAGCCAAGCAGCAGCAGGGCCACTGATCCCGCTCCGCTCCTCTCCTTAAAAACAGATTATTAACAGAAACCAAACCATCCAGCCACATGAAGGGATTCTGTGGAATCCGGTCCGGAGTCGTTTCCCGGTCCGTAATGACAAACTGACAGCGCTTGAGGATGAATCAGATAATTTGAAATCGATTCATCCTCGGCCGTTTGTCGGCGTCGGTGTTCCGGCAGGCCGGCATATCATCGCCGAACCCGGAGTCCTTTCCTGTGTCCACCTATCATTTAATGTCAACGACAACCAGTCAATCCAACAGTCATCCGCTGAGACGCCATCGCGGACTTCTTGCAACTCTGATCATAGTCGCCGTTATCCTCCTCGACCAGATAATCAAAATCTGGGTAAAGACCAGTTTTTATATGAATGAAGACTATGAGATAACCTCATGGTTTCATCTTCATTTCATTGAAAACAACGGAATGGCCTTCGGAATGGAGATCGGGCCGAAAATCTTTCTGACCTGTTTCCGACTCGTTCTGGCCGGTGCTCTTATTTGGGCATTATGCAAACTGCGGAAAATGCCGACAGTCAAGACCGGATTTCTTGTCTGTCTGGCGCTGATTGTGGCCGGTGCCATCGGAAACATAATCGACTGTGTTTTCTATGGTGTCATCTTCAATAATCCGTTTCCTCCCGCGCTTGCAACACTCTTCCCTCCCGACGGAGGCTACGGGACGCTGTTTCATGGCCGGGTTGTCGACATGTTCTATTTCCCGCTCTTCTCCTTCATGTGGCCGTCATGGGTTCCCGGTGTCGGAGGCCAGCAGTTTCTCTTTTTCCAGCCGGTATTCAATCTGGCCGATGCCGCTATCTCATGCGGAATGATTGCCGCTCTGATTTTCTATCCCAAGCAACTGACAATTCCGACCCCTTCATCATCTTCTGAAAATGAAGAGAATCAGCCTAAATAAATTCCTTCCGGCCATTTCGGGAGCACTCTTTCTTGCCATGCTCCCCGCATGCTCCGGACGTCCGTCAGAAGTCATGTCGAAAGAAGAGATGGCTCAGTTTCTCGCCGATCTCCATACTGGCGAAAGCGTCGTCGAGACTTCCTCAAGATCCTTTCCGACCGATTCAACCCGCCGAGTCCTCCTGCAGGCTCTCTATAAAAAGCATGGTGTCACCAGGGAGCAGGTTGATTCATCATTCAGCTGGTACGGCTATCATATCGAAAAATATATGGAGGTCTACGACCGCACCGTCGAGATCCTCGAAGAGCGTCTCGACAAGGCTCAGGAAATTGCCGGAGCCTCGGCTTCGGGCAGTTCGGAGATCACTGTCAACCTTCAGGGAGACTCAGTCGACGTCTGGCCCGGATTCCGCTGGCGGCGTTTCTCGGCCAATATGCCTAACGACCAGATAACATTCAACATCTCGACTGACAACAACTGGGAGAGGGGAGACGTCTATACCCTGCGCTCCAAATTCCTTGACAACCACGCTCCCGTCGTGTTCACCATCGCTGCCGAATACACCGACGGACGCCGCGAATATATCAGCGCAACCCAGCCCGGCGACGGATGGCACGAAATCCGTTTTGCCCTTGACTCAGCCCGCTCGGCCCAGCGAGTCTATGGCATCATATCCTATACGCCGGCCCGCAACGAAACCGTCTTCATTGACTCCATTTCGCTCTACCGAACCAGATGGGGCGGCCACTACCGTGATGTCCGCCAGAGCGTGAAACCTTTCGAAAACCGCACTGTCAGAAAGTCATCGTCAGCTTCTCAGGCGACTCCGGCGCCCGCGGCCGACAAGCCGGCGCTGTTGTCACTTCCTTGTCAGCAGGAAAAGATGCTTAACGTCGAAAGCACGAAGCCGTTGAAACCCGCGTCTGACCATGTCACGCCTCTCAGTGACCGTCTGAAAAATCGTCCGCTTCCCCCCGCAAAACAATGATCGAGCGATGGGCCGCCCATGAAATAATCTTCGAGGGCCAGACATATAAGATGAGTGTAATCGAACTGACCGACGGTTCGGTGGTGCGTATCTGTCCGCTGAGCGATGAAATCCACTCAACCAGATTTTTCAACGGATGCATCCGCGTCGCAGTCAGAGACGCCCGCCTGCATCTGCTCGATCGCTTCCCCCTCACCGCGCATGGCAAGTAAATAGTGTCACGTAAAAAAAAGAGGCTGTGTCGTGATTAAGAGCCGGTTCCCCAATAGTCTTTGGTCGACGGTTATCAATTTTATGGAGCAACGATTCGGAATTATCACTGTAACTGTTATCATGTCTCTGCTTTTCTCAGCGGAGGTGTTTGCGTTTGAGCTGGACTCTATAGCGTCGAAAAACCGAGTGCTCGGGTTCGGGGTTTCAGCCTATCGGTGGGTCGACAGGGTTTTCAACGGGACTGATACTGCCTACATCAGTCCGACGGGCTACAGATGGAACGTTAAACTGAGGGCAAACAGCTGGTCGGATTTCAATGGCTTTTATTTTGACGGAGATCACCGTATGGGTATGGTTTCGCCTTCATGTGTTTCGATAGGAGCCGATGTGCAGTATCTGGCGATTGCATTAGGCTACGATATCAATGTCAACCGGCTGGCCGGCGGCAAGGACCGCTCTAAGAGCCGGTTTAATTTCGATTTTTCCAGCGCGCTGGTTTCGGGGAGGCTGTATAGCATCAGGAATGAGGATGGAATGACAATCAGATATCTTGGCGAGAATCTTGATGAACCGATCAGGTTTTCGGGTGTCAGAACTTCGACATGGGGAATTGATCTGATCTATTATTTCAATCACAGGCGCTACTCCAATCAGGCTGCATTCTCATTCGGCAGGATTCAGAAAAAGAGTCAGGGCGCATTTCTGACGGGGGTGTTCTTTCAGTCGCAGAAGCTGTTTTTTGATTTCGGGGCACTGCCTGAAGAGGTGAGAGACTGGTTGCCTGAAAACTGGCGCCGACGTAACTATCATGCGAATGGCTGGAATCTTGGGATCGGCGGCGGATATGGCTTTAATTGGGTTCCCCGCCCGAATCTGACTGTCGGGACTCTGGGAATTGTTATTCCGAGCGTCAACTACGGTTTTCTCAACAGCGAGACGAGGGGGTGTTCATTTCGGATGAATTACAGAATGAACGCTTCTGTCGTGTGGAATCGCGACAGGTGGTTTGTCGGTGGTGTTGCAAGAGCTGATGCCGGATTCATATATTCCGGTTCTACACTGACGAACGGTCTGATCAGTTTTGACGCAAAGATAGGCTGGCGTTTTTGATTGTCGAACCGACTTTGAAAAAAATTACTTTTGTATGATGATTATGAACGGAGAAAAAATCACTGTTGTCAGGGTTGAGGGCGACAAGCGCGCTTTCCTTCCGCTTCTGCTTGTCGGCGATGAGTCCGAACGGATGATCGACGGCTATCTCGAGCGCGGGGAGCTGTTCGCTGCTTATTGCGGAGAGGATCCGGTTGCAGTCTGCGTGGTGGTCGGTCTGGCCGGCGGATTGGTAGAGGTGAAGAATCTTGCTGTCGACAGCCGCTGGCGGCGCAGGGGTATCGGACGGATGATGCTCCGATCTGTCGAGACGCTTTTCCCGGGGTCGACGATCCAGCTCGGTACGGGAGAGGTCCCTTCGACAATGCTGTTCTATCAGTCCTGCGGCTATGAGGTTTCCCACCGGATTCCTGATTTTTTCATTCTGAATTATGATGAGCCGATTGTCGAGGACGGAATTCAGCTCAAGGATATGGTCTATCTCAAAAAGAAAGTCTGAAAATGGAAAAGGAAACGAGGCGGCTGGCTGAGATCGGGCTTAAGCCGACACCCAACAGAATTCTTGTTCTTCGCGAGCTTGCGGCTTCGGATCATCCGCTGAGCTTGGGTGAGCTCGAAACGCGTCTGGACACTCTTGACCGGTCAAGTATTTTCCGTGTGCTGACGCTTTTTCTTGATCATGAGCTGGTCCATTCGATCGAGGATGGCAGCGGTTCGCTCAGATATGAGGTCTGTGCCGCTCCCGGGAAATGCACTCTTTCGGACAGGCATGTTCATTTCCATTGTGAGTCCTGCAACCGGACGTTCTGTTTTCCGGCCACTCCGGTTCCGGCCGTAGAGCTGCCCCCCGATTTCACGGCCCATTCGGTGAACTATGTAGTGAAGGGAGAATGTGCCGACTGTAAGAAAAAAAACTACTAAACCAAGTCTGCAACCTGGTTGCACTGACTGTGACCTAATTTTGTCGTGGAAACAAAAAAGAAAGTCAAAGTCATGAAACATCACAATCATTGCGCGGGAAATGGAAGCTGTCAACACGCCCATTCCCACGATCACGCTCACTCCTCACATGCATATGTCCGCATGGGTATTTCATTTCTGTTGCTTGCCACCGGTCTGTTGCTGTCCCATTATGCCGGGGGACTGATTGCCGGAGGCGTTGCCTTTGTCTGGTATGCGGCTGCATTTCTGCCTGTCGGATGGCCGATAATGAAGGAGGGGTTCGAAGAGGTCAGGAAGGGACATCTGTTCAATGAGTTCACTCTGATGATTCTTGCCTGTCTGGGGGCTTTCCTGATCGGGGAGTATCCTGAGGCGGTGGCGGTCATGCTTTTCTATACGGTCGGCGAGACTCTGCAGCATGGAGCGGTTGACCGTGCCACGGGAAGTATCTACGGGCTTCTTGATGTCAGACCGGAGAAAACTCTGGTTGTCAGAGACGGGAAACTGACTGAACTGTCGCCCGCGCAGGTCCGTCCGGGTGAGATTATAGAAGTCCGTCCGGGTGAGCGGGTGGCTCTCGACGGGATTCTGCTGAATCCGTCAGCGGCGTTCGATGCCTCGGCTCTGACAGGCGAAAGCATGCCTGTTTCGGTCGATGAGGGTGGAGAGGTGCTGGCCGGAATGATTGTTGAGGATTCTCCGGTCAGAATCCGGGTCAGTGCCCCGTATGACAGGAGTTCGCTTGCGCGGCTGATTGAGCTTGTCCGCGACGCTTCATCGCGCAAGGCGCCGGCCGAGAAGTTCATCCGGCGTTTCGCGCGGGTCTATACGCCCGTGGTGTTTCTGCTGGCAGTGGCGGTTGTTGTGGTTCCGGTATGTTTTGTCTGCGATTATGTTTTTTCCGAATGGCTTTACCGCGGACTGGTCTTTCTTGTCATTTCATGTCCCTGCGCTCTGGTGATCAGTGTTCCGCTGGGATATTTTGCCGGAATCGGTGCTGCCTCCCGCAGCGGAATCCTTTTCAAGGGAGGTAATTATCTCGATGCGATAGCCCGGATTTCGGGAATCGCGTTCGACAAGACAGGGACGCTGACTTCGGGCCGGTTTGAGGTGACGGGTGTCGATGTCGCTCCCGGAACTGATGAGGAGGAGTTGCTGAGTGTCATGACGTCTGTCGAGCGTAGAAGCACTCATCCGGTTGCGGCGGCAGTGGTCAGCTATGGCGAGGCTCGCGGAGTGGCTGTGGCGGAAGTGGAATCTATGACGGAAATTGCCGGCAAGGGAATCGAAGCAATTGTCGGCGGGAAGCGGATCGCGGTCGGAAATGCCGGACTGATGGCGCGCAATGGAGTGGAGTGTCCGCCGGCAGTCGATGAATGCCAGTCTACAGCAGTGTTCTGCGCCGTCGACGGACGTTACGCGGGGGCGGTAATGCTTTCAGATCTTCTTAAACAGGATGCTGCCGCGGCCATTGAGAGCCTTCGGCGACTCGGAATCAGCAATATCGCACTGGTTTCTGGCGATCGCCGTCAGCCCGTAGGGAAGATTGCTTCGGAATTGAAGATTGCGGAATCGTTCGGCGCACTGCATCCGGAGGATAAGATAAGATGTATTGACTAGCTGAAGAATCAGGGATGGGGCGAAGTCGCGTTTGGCGGTGACGGAATGAACGATGCGCCTGTTCTGGCATTGAGCGACGTCGGAATTGCAATGGGAGCCCACGGCAGCCATGTGGCTGTCGAAAGTGCCGATGTCGTTATTCAGACCGATTCGCCGCTGAAGGTGGCTGAGGCGGTAAGGATCGGACGCTTTACGCGTCGTGTCGTTCTTGAAAACATTGTGTTTGCAATCGGAGTGAAACTTGCTGTCATCCTGGCGGGAGCCTGCGGCTATGTGTCGCTCTGGGGTGCTGTTTTCGCGGATGTCGGGGTGTCGTTGATCGCAGTGATGAACTCCCTAAGGATTATGACCAAGAGATAATCCGTATCTTCCGGTCGTGCCGTGATGGCGGTAGTGTCGTAAAATATAGCTAACTTTGCATGGAAAATAAAGATGTTGTTTCTCATTAATCTAAGGTAAATCGAAATGAAGATAATATATTTTGCATTTTCACCCACACGCACTTCCGCCGCCATTGCCGCCGCGGTCGCCGAGGGTATGGCTTTGTTCTGCGGTGCGGAGTGTGTCGGTCTTGATGTGACATATGATCCATTGGCGGAATCGGATTTTCCTTCCGGTTCGGTCGCCGTTATAGCAGCTCCGGTCTATGGTGGCCGGATGGCACCTTTGGCTAAGGAGCGGCTGAAAGGTCTGAGAGGAAACGGTGCTCCGTGTGTGCTGATCGCGGTCTATGGCAACCGTGCGTTCGAGAATGCGCTTGCCGATATGGCTGAGTTTGCCGCAGGACTCGGTTTTACGCCGGTCGCAGCCGGAGCTTTTGTCGGCGAGCATTCCTATTCGACAGAGTCGGCTCCAATCGCTGCCGGACGCCCCGACAACGAGGATTTTGCCGTGGCACGCAGGTTTGGCGCGGAGGTCGGACGAGCCGTCGTAGACGGGTCGGCCGGTGCGGTTGATGTCGGTCGTCTGACTGATGAGCCTTCGCCCGAGGAAGCGTTGGTGGCATTCAGAAAATTCGTGGCGGAATATATGCAGTCTCGAGCTGGCGGCGCTGTCCCGGTGCTTCCGGAGGTCGATATTGAACTCTGCAGCGGCTGCGGCCTCTGTCAGAATCTCTGTCCGGTGTCGGAGATCGGCGATGACTGCCGGAGTGTGGATGCGGAGAAATGCATCCGGTGCAGCGCGTGTGTGAAAGGGTGTCCTTCGGGAGCGCGCCGCCTGTTATCTCCATTTGCGCCC
>JAIDJZ010000424.1 GCA_029051965.1 Paramuribaculum sp.
AATCAACACACGCCACATCCTTCTGCGTCCGAAAGTCTCCGACAACGACCTCATGCAGGCCATCTCGCGTCTCGACTCAATCCGCACCGACATGACCCAGAACAACAAGTTCACCTTCGAAGAAGCGACAATGTTCGTATCGCAGGATAAAGACACCCGCAACAACCGCGGCGTAATGGTCAACCAGGAAACCGGAACCCCCCGCTTCGAAATGTCGCAGCTCCCACAGGAAGTTGCGAAAGTGATCGACAGAATGCAGCCCGGAGAAATCTCCGAACCATTCATCATGATCGACCCGAAACTCAACCGCGAAGTAGTGGCCATCGTGAAGCTGACCGACCGTATCGCAGCCCACAAAGCCAACATCGCCGAAGACTATCAGACTATCAAAGACATGTATGAAGCCGCCCGCAAGGAAGAAATCCTCAACGACTGGCTCAAGCAGAAAATCAAAGACACATATGTCCGCATCGAGGACGGATGGCGCAACTGCGAATTCCAGCATAAAGGATGGATCAAAGACAGCTCGAGCCCCGCTCCGGCCCGCAAACCGGTCGAATCCTCCGAACAGGCTGAATAAACAAGGAATCCGTTTCCGCCCCCTCCACGCTCACCGACTACATTCTCCGGCCGACTTCATATGACAATCCAACAATTGAAATCGGAACTACGACAGCTCCGGGCGTCCATTGTCGCAATGGGCGTCATCGGTCTGTTGCTCGCTCCGCTCCTGATCTTCGCCCAGCAACAGAAAACGCCATCAGCATCAAAACGCAAGATCCCGGTGCCCCACGCTCCGTTGCGACCGATGCTTCCTTCGCTCGACAGATCGCAGCCCGACAAAGTATTCCTCGAATATGCCGACCGTCTCTACTACGACGAAATCCCCGGCATGCCGAAAGACGAACAGCCGCAGATCCTTGTCGGGAACGTAAAGCTGCGCAAAGGCGGAATGTGGATGTATTGCGACAGCGCCTATTTCTTTGAACGGACAAGCTCGTTCGACGCCTTCGGAAACGTAAGAATGGACCAGGGCGACACACTCCACGTCTACGCCGACGAACTGAACTACAACGGACCCGAACAGCTGGCGATCCTTTTCGCTGACCCCGGAAAGAAAGTGAAACTCATCAACCGCGACGTGACCCTCGAGACCGACATCTTCAACTACGATCTCGCGACCGACCTCGGCTACTACAACATCGGCGGAAAACTGACCGACCGGCAAAACGGCCTGACCTCTGTCGAAGGACAATATCAGCCACGAACCAAACAGGCCTACTTCAACTACGACGTCCATCTTGAAAGCCAG
>JAIDJZ010000425.1 GCA_029051965.1 Paramuribaculum sp.
ATCTGGTCAATGGTATTCTCAAGGGGTATCTTCCGGAGGATCTTCAGCGGGATTTTCTTGCTTCGACGGGGTTTGACAAGGATGAGATCATCCGTCGGGTCTATCGTGAGCCGGCGGCCAACCGTTTTCTTGCTTCTCTGACCCGATTTCTTGCCGATAAGATCGAGCGTCCGGAGGTGGATGCGCTGGTGACGGATGAGTTCTCGCGGTTTTTCACTAACAATGTGACGCGGGCCTACGGCGATGTCCCTGTGATCCATTTTGTCGGTTCGATTGCGGAGGTGTTCCGCCCGCAGCTTCTTTCAGCGGCTTCGCGCCATTCGCTGACGGTCGGCACGATTGTCGGCAGACCGTTGCCGTTGCTTACGGCATATCATCTTCAAAATTGTATTAAACCAGACTGAAACTGTCAGAAATAATGACAAATCATAAATCATCAGGAGCTTCCGACGTGGAGCTGATCATGATCAATATTTCCGGCCATGACCGTCCGGGTGTCACCGCGGCGCTGTCGGATATTCTTGCAAAATACAATGCCCAGATTCTGGATATCGGTCAGGCCGACATCCACCATAATCTGACTCTCGGCCTGCTGATAAAGACGAGCAGCGAGGTGTCGGGCGATATTATGAAGGATCTTCTGTTCAAGGGCTATGAACTTGATGTGAAGGTGCGCTTTTCGCCGGTTACGCCCGAGGACTACGAGCGTTGGGTCGGGATGCAGGGCAAGAATCGCTGGATCATCACGATTCTTGGCCGCAATCTGTCGGCACGCCATATTGCTCTGGTGAGCGGTGTCGTAGCTGAGCAGAATCTCAATATCGACAGCATCCAGCGTCTGACGGGCCGCATGCCGCTTGACGGCCATGAGCCTCAGCTCAGGAAGTCGTGTGTCGAATTTTCGGTCCGCGGAACTCCGCGCGACACGAATGAGATGCAGTGTCGTTTCATGCAGATCGCTTCGGAGGGCGAGGTCGACATTTCGCTGCAGGAAGACACGATGTATCGGCGGTGTCGCCGTCTGGTCTGCTTCGATATGGATTCGACGCTGATACGCACTGAAGTCATCGATGAGCTTGCCGAGCGAGCCGGCGTCGGCGACAAGGTCAGGGCGATTACAGAGCGTGCGATGCGCGGCGAGATCGACTTCATCGAGAGTTTTACGGAGCGCGTCGCCCTGCTCGAGGGGCTTGACGAGAGTGTCATGAAGGAGATTGCGGAGAATCTGCCGATCACCGAAGGTGTCGACCGCATGATGACGGTGCTTAAGCGTGCGGGCTACAAGACGGCGATCCTTTCGGGCGGTTTTACTTATTTCGGCAATTATCTCAAACAGCGGTTCGGTTTCGACTATGTCTATGCCAACGATCTCGAGATCGTCGACGGTAAGCTGACCGGACGCTATCTGGGCGATGTCGTCGACGGGCGCCGCAAGGCGGAGCTGCTGCGTCTGATCGCGCAGGTCGAGAATATCAATATCAAGCAGACAATCGCTGTCGGCGACGGGGCCAATGACCTGCCGATGCTTTCGACGGCCGGTCTTGGAATCGCATTCCATGCCAAACCGAAAGTCAAGGCTGCTTCCGATCAGTCGCTTTCAACCATCGGACTCGACGGACTTCTCTATTTCCTCGGGTTCAAGGATTCATTTATCTGAAGCCGCGATGTAACAAATCGGGCAGTCATGGCGTCTAATAAAGATGTCATATCTCGGAATTCAATCTAAACAATTATAAAATCTCACCAATGAAAAAAGTAAAAAGCATAGTACTTGCGGCGGCATTGTCCGCCATTGCCTCCGCTCAGGCGGCGGAAGCACCCAAGTGGTTGCGAAATGCAGCGATCTCGCCCGACGGATCGACAGTGGCATTCACTTTCAAGGGCGATATTTTCACAGTGCCTGTCACTGGCGGAACGGCTGTCCAGCTGACAACTTCGCCCCATTATGATTCGAATCCTGTCTGGACTCCGGACGGAAAACAGCTTGTGTTTACCAGCAACCGTCTGGGCAGTGATGACATTTTCATCATGCCGGCAACTGGCGGGACCGCGCGTCGTCTGACGACCTATTCAGGCACGGAGCTTCCTCTGACATTCCTTCCCGACGGTCGTCTGCTCTTCTCTACAGCCATCATGCCGGCCCGCAGTTCGGCACAGGCTCCTTTTGGCGCGCAGACATATGTTCTCGACATCGAGACACCGTCGGCACGTCCGGAGATGTTCTTCTCCGTTCCGATGGCTGCCGCAAGCGCCAACAAATCGGGTCAGGTGCTCTATCAGGACAAGAAGGGTTATGAGAACATGTGGCGTAAGCATGAACGTTCGTCGGCTACGGGCGATATATGGCTTGTCAGTCCCGAAGGCCGTTTCACTCAGCTGACAACTTTCAATGGGCATGATCTGAATCCGGTCTGGGGGGACAACAACCGTTTCTACTATCTTTCGGAGGCGGGCAATGACAATCTCAATGTTTTCGTGCAGGAAGCCGCTCCCGGAAAAACGGCCAAGCCTCTGACGACGTTCACCGACTTTCCTGTCAGATCTCTTTCGGTTGCCGAAAACGGACGGCTGGCGTTCAGCTATGGCGGCGAACTCTATACGATGATGCCTTCCGGACAGCCTGAGAAGATCAATGTCTCGATCGTGACGGACGATTACGATGCTGATGTCATCAAGCAGTTCCGGAGCTCAGGCGCGACGACTATCGCCCCCAACAAGAAAGGCGACGAGGTCGCTTTCGTGATCCGCGGCGATGTCTATGCGACATCGGTCAAGTATCCGACAACAGTCCGCATCACCAATACTCCCGACCAGGAGCGTGTTGTCGACGTGGCTCCCGACGGACGTTCGGTTGTCTACGACTCTGAGCGCAACGGGATCTGGCAGCTGTTCATTTCCAAGATCAAGAATCCCGAGGAGAAGCAGCTTGCCTATGCTACGGAATTTGTCGAAGAGCCTCTCTACAAGTGCGAGACTTCCGCGCAGCAGCCTGCATTCAGCCCCGACGGCAAGAAGGTTGCGTTTCTTGAGGACCGCACCACGCTGCGTGTGATCGACGTCGCGACCAAAGAGGTCACTACGGCGCTTGATGGAAAATACAATTACTCATATACGGACGGCGACATCAGCTTCGAATGGAGTCCCGACAGCAAATGGCTTCTCATCGACTATATCGGGGAGGGTGGCTGGAACAATTCCGATATCGCTCTCGTTGCGGCCGACGGATCGCAGGTTGTCGATCTGACGGAAAGCGGCTATGCCGATGCTCAGCCCCAGTGGGCTCTCGACGGCCGTGCGATCACCTATTCGACTGGCCGTTACGGAATGAAGAGCCACGGCAGCTGGGGCAACCAGTCTGACATAATGTTCATGGCTCTCGATCCGGATGCATGGGATGAATTCCGCATGACCGAGGAGGAAGCCGCTCTCAAGGAACAGTCCGAAAAGGAAAAGAAGGAGAAAGAGAAATCCGCTGACGATTCAAAAGGAAAGAAAAAAGGCAAGAAAGACGCTAAGAAAGATTCCAAAAAGAAATCGAAGGCAGACGAAGAGAAGGATGCTGCCAAAGCAAGAAAGCTCGATCTTGACAACCGCCGCTACAGAACCGCCCGCCTGACTCCCCAGTCGGGATTCATCGGCAACTATTATGTTTCGAAGAAGGGCGACAAGTTCTACTATGTCGCCGGTGCGACCGAGACTGGCTATAATCTCTATTGCCGCGATCTGAAGAAAGGTGACACGAAGGTGCTTGCGCGTGGCGTGTCAGGTTCGTTTGTCCCTGATTCGAAGGGCGAAAACCTGTTCATGATCTCCGGTCGCGGACTGAGCAAGATCCAGCTGTCGGACGGCAAAGTGACTCCGATCGAGTTCGAAGCTCCCTACAACCGTCATCCTTCGCTTGAGAGAGAATATATCTATGACCACATGCTCAATCAGGTCAAGAATAAATTCTACGATGCCAATATTCACGGTCTGGATTGGTCTGCTATCGGCGAACGCTATCGTAAGTTCCTGCCGTATATCAATAACAACCGCGACTTCGCGATACTGATGAGCGAGGTGCTCGGAGAACTTAATGCGTCGCATACAGGCGCAAGCACTTCGCCGTATGCCAGCGTTCCTTTCATGTCGACCGCAACATTAGGCGCATTCTACGATCCGGACTTCGACGGCGACGGTCTTAAGGTTGCTGAAGTGTTGCGCCGCGGTCCGCTTGACAAGAAATCAGTCGACGTCAAGGCCGGCGACATCATTCTCGAAATCGACGGTCAGCCGATCAAGGCAGGCACTGACTATTTCCCGCTTCTCGAGGGTAAGAGCGGCAAGAAAGTCCGTCTGACTGTCGCCGACAGCAAGGGCAACAAGCGCAGCGTTACGGTCAAACCGATCTCCGGCGACGGCTCGCTTCTCTATGACCGCTGGGTTGAACATAACGAGCATCTTGTCGACAGCCTTTCGGGCGGCCGTCTGGCCTATGTCCATGTCCGCGGAATGGATTCGCCGAGCTTCCGCACAGTCTATGACCGTCTGCTCGGCCACTACCGTAACGCTGAGGCAGCGATTGTCGATACCCGCTGGAACGGCGGCGGATGGCTCCACAACGACATTGCCCAGCTCCTTTCAGGAAAGGAATATGTGCGCTTCACACCTCGCGGCCGCTATATCGGTTCAGAGCCATTCTCACAGTGGACAAAACCGTCAGTGATGCTTGTCAATGAAAGCAACTACAGCGATGCCCACGGAACACCGTTCGTCTATCAGACACTCGGCATCGGTGACGTTGTCGGAGCGCCCGTGCCCGGAACGATGACAGCTGTCTGGTGGGAAACTCAGATCGATCCGTCGCTTGTTTTCGGAATTCCTCAGGTGACGTCGGTTGACATGAACGGAAACGTTCTTGAAAACCTTCAGCTCAATCCGGACGTTTTAATCTACAACACACCTCAGGATGTTGTGGACGGCCGCGATGCTCAGCTCGAAGGCGCTGTCAGACATCTTCTGAACAAACTCGATAATAATAAAAGAAATTAAAAAATCCTACTGAAATGAATATTGGTGATAAAATCCCCGAAGTTCTCGGTCTCGACGAAACGGGCCGTGAAGTGAAGGCAAGTGATTTTGCCGGAAAGAAACTGGTGCTCTATTTCTATCCCAAGGACAATACTTCAGGCTGCACTGCCGAGGCATGTTCGTTCCGTGACAATATCGGAGAGCTTGCCGCTAAGGGCTATGAAGTTCTCGGCGTGAGCATCAATACGGCAGATTCTCACCGTAAGTTCATTGAGAAGCAGCAGCTGCCGTTTCATCTGATCGCTGACACCGACCACCGCCTTACGGAAGAAATGGGTGTCTGGGGAGAGAAGTCGATGTGTGGCCGAAAATATATGGGCACACTGCGCACGACTTTCCTGATTGATGAAAATGGAGTTATTACGGATGTTTTCACTCCGAAGCAGATCAAGACGAAAGAGCATGCGACTCAGATTCTGTCGAAAATCTGACAGCTGACCCGTTTAAGATAATAAAGCAGCAGAGTGTGTGTCATTGCGGCGAGAGGTCCGTTAATGACACACACTCTGACTTTTTATGATGTCCGGAACAAAGCGTCGGGAGCGGATGTTATAAGTAAGAGTTCAAATTTAAACGATAGTAAGAGAACGAAAATCTTTTATACAATCTGCTGCTTCTTTTCTGCCGCT
>JAIDJZ010000426.1 GCA_029051965.1 Paramuribaculum sp.
ATTCCCTCCTAAGCGCCGCCGTATGCGCCCAAAAAAGCCCCGTCCACAAACGTACGAGGCTAAAATACGGCAAAGCGGACCTTGACATTTTGCTTTAAAATATTGCTGTCCGGATGGCGGCGGTTCGTCAGAACGGCTTGGATGCAAGGCGCTAAGGCCGAGGATGATGGGAGCGGACTGCCGTCCGTGACCGAATCCGAGTGCCGAAAGCAACGCCGCAGACAGGCCGTTATCACGGACCGCCACAAGGATGAGGGAGCGAACTACAGTCCGTGACCGATCCCGAATCCGGCTCGCGACGACCCAGATGAGCCGTTATCACGAACCGCCCCAAGACGCAGATGAGCCATCATCACGAACCGCCTATTCACCCTTGACATTTTGATTTCTTTTATATATCTTTGCATCTACATATAAGCGAACGTTTGTAAACATGAACCGATATTTGAAATCTGACATTGATGCAGCGGTGGAAACCCTGAAAAAAGGCGGAGTCATCCTCTATCCGACCGACACAGTCTGGGGAATCGGATGCAATGCAGCCGATGAAAAAGCCATACGCCGTATTTTTGACATAAAACGCCGGGCAGAAGCAAAGTCAATGATCTCGCTCGTTGCCGACTCTGCCCAACTCGAGCGTTTCACCGACGGACTACCCGAAATAGCCTTCCAGCTCATCGAAGAAGCCGTCAGCCCTATCACCGTCATTGTCGACCATCCCATAGGACTCGCAGCCCCCCTGCTCGCCCCTGACGGCAGTGCCGGTTTCCGAATCCCGGCCGAGCCTTTCTGTCAGGAACTCTGCCGCAGACTCCGCAGCCCGTTGGTAAGCACCTCCGCAAACATAAGCGGTGAGCCGACCCCGCGCTTCTTCGGCGAAATATCCGACGAGATAATCAGCGCGGTCGATTATGTCGTTCTCCATCGTCGCGACGACACTGAGCCACACCGACCATCATCCATCATCAAGATTTCCGACGACTCATCATTTAAAATAATCCGTCCATGAACCTGCATGCCCGCAAAGTGACTTCCTATGTCGTAGCCGATTGGCTATCGACATCTCTTGCGGTGCTCTTTTTCAACATGGTCCGCTACTCGCTGCTCCCCAGCGCGAGCATCTATTACTCGCTCTCCGACTTCCTGAGCTCTCCGATGGTAATTGCCGGGCAGATCCTCTTTCCACTCGGAATGATTGTCGTCTACTACATGTCGGGGTTCTACTCCAACGTGTTCGCAAAATCGCGAGTCGTCGAATTCACCACAACTATTGCAACAGCTCTCGTCGGAACACTCGTCATCATTTTCGTCGCTCTTATCAACGACCTGACAAACGACCGCGAACAGGACTACCGTGTTTTTCTTGCCGTTTTCGGCCTGCTCTTCCTCCTCGTCTACATACCCCGCGTCATAATCACCTCTCTCACTAAGAAAAGCATCTCCGACGGACGGATCTCATTCCCGACAGCAATCGTCGGACCGGGAAGACTGCCGGAAACATTCAGAGAGTTTTCAGACTCGCGCATGCCGCACCTCGGACTCCGCCCCGCATTGAGAATCTATGCCGACAACATTTCTCCCGAAGGCGGCGAAGCCGACGGAGTCCCGATCAACGACATGCAACACGCCATAATGGCCCGCGCAATCTCACGGTTCATTGTCCTGCCTGACCCCGACGGATGGGAAGCGACTCTCGAAACAATCAACAGGCTCTACGCCTTTCAGCTACCGATCTTCGTCGACGCGCGGCGGCTGCCCCCCTATCTTCTCAACCAGCGCCTTGTCAGCTTCACTGCCGATCCCCTGATCGACGTTTCCCACGCCCATCTCCCCCCCTCCACGCTCTGCACCAAAAGAGCACTCGACTTCGCTATCGGGCTGACAATGCTGATCCTGACAGCCATACCGGTCGGAATCCTCGCGCTGGCCGTCAGAATCAACTCTCCCGGACCCGCTTTTTTCCGACAGAAAAGAGTCGGACGCCACAGACGCCACTTCACCATCTTCAAACTCCGGACAATGGTTTGCGACGCAGAAGCCGACGGCAAGCCACGCCTCTCTTCGCCCGGCGACTCCCGGATTACCCCTCTGGGTAAGATCCTGCGAAAATACCGCCTCGACGAACTCCCGCAGTTTCTCAACGTGGTCCGAGGTGAAATGTCACTTGTCGGACCGCGCCCCGAACGCCCGGAATTCGTCGAACAGATCGAACGACGCGCACCGGCCCACGCCTTGCTCCACCGCATGCGCCCCGGAATCACATCCCTCGCAATGGTCAAATATGGCTATGCATCCTCAGTCGACGAGATGATCGAACGAATGAAATTCGATCTGATCTATCTTCAGAACGTATCAATACTCTCCGACCTCAAAATATTGCTCTACACCTTCCGGACCGTATTCTCCGGCAAGGGTATCTGACCGGGCAATCCAGTTTTTTCAATAAATCTTCTCTTTTACAGAATGGCTAAAACATCCACCATAAACCACCCCTCGGGACGATTCAGCGACACAATGCTCCGGATTTCCAAATGGCGCGAACGCCACATCAAGGAAAAGACCTTCGTCGTTGTGCTCGCTCTCCTTGTCGGCATAATCGGCGGTTTTGCCGCCCTCGCCCTGAAAGGACTGATCTTTTTGATATCCTCGACACTGACCGGCAACTTAAACGTAACGAGCGGACAGCTCCTCTACATCGTCTACCCAGCCGTCGGCGTGCTGATCACACTGCTCTATGTCCGGTTCGTCGTCCGCGACAACATCTCACACGGGGTGACACGCGTCCTCTATGCTATCTCCCAGAACAAAAGCCGGCTAAAACGCCACAACATGTTCACCTCACTCTGCGCAAGCTCCGTGACAATCGGATTCGGAGGATCAGTCGGTGCTGAAGGACCGATCGTTTTCACAGGAGCCGCAATCGGATCTCAGGTCGGACAGTGGTTCCGAATGTCGCCGCGCGTACTGATGATTCTTGTCGGATGCGGAGCCGCCGCCGGTATCGCAGGAATCTTCAAGGCTCCGATCGCAGGAATGCTTTTCACCCTCGAAGTCCTCATGATCGACCTGACGACGGTCTCCGTGATGCCACTGCTCGTCGCCTCGATCACAGGAGCCGTGACAGCTTATGTTTTCACAGGCTATAACGCCGAATTCTACTTCGTTCAGACAGAGCCGTTCCTGACTTCCAGAATCCCCTACACCATACTCCTCGGAATCTTCTGCGGTCTGACATCGCTCTACTTCACCCGCGTCATGAACATGATGGAAAACATGTTCCGCAGCGTGACGAACATCTGGCTCCGTTTTGCAATCGGCGCCGTCATCCTTTCAGGACTCGTCTATCTCTTCCCACCGCTCTACGGCGAAGGCTACGACGCAATCATATCCCTGCTCTCCGGAAACACCGAAGACATTTTCGACGGTTCAATATTCTATTCCGAACGCTCCTCGGCCCTGTTCATAATCCTATTCATCCTTGCCGTCACCGTGACCAAAGCATTTGCGACTTCGGCCACAAACGGTGCCGGAGGTGTCGGCGGAACTTTCGCCCCGTCGCTGTTTGTCGGATGCATGGCCGGATTCTTCTTCGCCTACTCGCTCAACACCATCTTCGGGCTCGACCTATCCGTCAAGAACTTCGCGCTGATGGGCATGGCCGGAGTTATGTCCGGGGTCATGCACGCACCACTGATGGGCATCTTCCTGACAGCCGAGCTGACCGGCGGCTACACCCTCTTCCTGCCGCTGCTGATCGTTTCGGCACTCTCATATCTGACAATCAAATTCTTCGAACCCTACAGCATCTACGCGATGCGTCTCGCTCAGCGCGGTGAACTGATCACCCACCACAAAGACAAAGCCGTCCTCACGCTACTCAAGATCGACAACGTCATCGAAACCGACTTCCTATCCGTCAGACCACACATGGACCTCCGCGAGATGGTCAGCGTCATTTCCCGCTCGAGCCGAAACCTCTTCCCGGTCCTCGACGATAACGGCAAACTGCTCGGAGTGGTCATTCTCGACGAAATTCGCAACATAATGTTCCGCACCGACCTCTACCGCCGCATAAAAGTCGAAACATTCATGAGCTCTCCACCCGCTGAGATCGACGTCAAATCGACAATGGAACACGTCATGAAAGTGTTCGACGACACAGGAGCATGGAATCTCCCGGTCGTCGACAACGGTGTTTACATCGGATTCGTCTCGAAATCGAAAATATTCAATTCCTACCGACGGGTGCTGCGCCACTATTCGGAAGACTGATCCCTCAGCGGCCTACCTGTTCCCGGACAATAGCCTGCACCTCTTCCGGCTCTATCACAAGCGCCGAACTGTCGCCCGACGGCATGCCGATATAGACATACTTGAAGCCGCGGCCAGCATTGCCGACCTCCTCGAAAAACTCTTTCGACCCCGGAGTGTCGCGCAGTGTGCGCAGGCTCGTCTGCTTTACCTTCTCTGCCCCGTACCTCTTCATATTGGCAAGAGGATCATAAAGCGAATCGGCATAGACATAGCGGTAGACAACATAAGACCCGTCATCCTTGATGCTCTCCATTACGAAATCTTTTGCTATCTCGGAGGGACACGCCGTCGCGCTCGCCTCAATCATTGCTTTCAGCTTCGCATCGCTGCTGCATGAACTCAAACCGGCGCATACGCAGAATGCAGCAACGCCGAACGGATATAACAGTTTCTTCATATTCTTAAACTGATTGATTGATTTTCCACAAAGGTCGGGCATTTTTTTTGCATAACAAAGTTTTTGAGTAAATTTGACAACAGAAACCAAACAGACTGCAATGACCCGTAAAGATTACGCTTTTCAACTCCCGATGAGAGTCCGCGACTACGAAGTGGACTGCCAGGGAATTGTCAATAACGCAAACTATCTCCACTACATGGAGCACACGCGTCACGAATTCTGCCGTGCGGCCGGATATTCTTTTGCCGAGATGCACCTGAAGGGCATCGATCCCGTTTTGCGCTCCGTCACCATCGAATACCGCCAGCCGCTCGGACTCGGACAGGAATTCCTCAGCTGCATCAACATCCGACGCGAAGGAGCAAAATTCATCTTCGATCAGGACATCTATGCTCTCCCCGGCCTTGAACTGGCCACGACAGCAAGCGTTGCAGTCGTATGCACCGAAAACGGACGCCTCACTCGCGGCGAAGTTCTTGCCGAAGCCTTCGCCGCATATCTCAGCTGATACCGTCAACAACCAACCAGAATGACTCAGACCGGTTCCGACATAATCCATCAGATCGCATTCGCTTCGCTAAGGGGTATGAACCCGACCCTCGCGCGCGAACTGCTCTCACGCATCGGATCCGAAGAGGCCTTCTTCAGCGCGACCGAACGACAGCTCAGCTCACTGATGGGCTTCACAAACCGCATATTCGACCGCGCCTATCGCGACTCTCTTATTGAAAAAGCCCGACGTGAGGCCGACTTCATCTCGGCCGGCTCAGTCCGTACGGTCTACTTTACTGAAGCCGACTATCCCAGACGGCTACTGGAAGCTGAAGATGCCCCTCTGTTGCTGTACACCCTCGGAAACGCACCGATCGACAAAGGACGCATGCTATCGATTGTCGGGACACGCCACGCCACAAGCTACGGAATCAGTTTTGTCGACTCACTTCTGCGCGACCTCAAGGATATGATGGCCGACCCGATCACGATAGTATCAGGACTCGCGCTCGGCATTGATGCCGCCGCCCACAAAGCATCACTACGAAATTCCATCCCGACCGCAGCAGTTCTGGCTCACGGGCTGAACATGATCTATCCGGCGCAACACCGCTCTCTCGCGGCAGAAATCGTCCGCTCCGACGGCGTACTCATAACTGAATATTCAAGCGCCGATCCGGTCCACAAAGGCAACTTCATCGCACGCAACAGAATCGTCGCAGCACTATCCGACGCCACTCTCGTTGTCGAATCAGCCCAGAAAGGAGGTGCTCTCATAACAGCACGCCTTGCCGCCGGCTACAACCGCGACGTATTCGCCCTCCCCGGCCGAACATCAGACCGCTTCTCACAGGGCTGCAACCGTCTTATTGGCGACAACAGTGCCGCTCTGATCCAGTCGGCCGACGACCTTATCACGGCAATGAACTGGAATCGGACCGCCGGCACATCAAACCCCTCGCAGCCGCTACTCTTCCCGGACCTGTCTGAAGATGAAGAATCAGTCATGGCATGTCTGCGTGACCGTGGCGAAGCCCACATCTCACAGATCAGCCTTGTGCTCAACCGCCCCGTCTCAAAAGTCATGGCACTGCTGATCGACATGGAGTTCAAAAATCTGATAATGACGTATCCCGGCGGCAAATACAGACTGAAATAATCAGCCTGCTAACTTTAACCCCGCTTCAATTGTTTTCTTAGAGAAAAACTATCCCCTAAAATTTACACTATTGATATATGAAACCAAAAGTAATTGCACCCAGCGAGCTCATCATAAACCCTGACGGCTCCGTCTTCCACCTCCATCTTCTTCCCGAACAGCTGACCGACCGAATCATACTCGTCGGCGACCCGTCGCGCGTCGACATGGTGGCATCATTCTTCGACACACGCGACTTTGAAGTATCAAGCCGCGAATTCCACACCATCGGCGGAACCTATCAAGGAAAACCGATCATGTGCCTGTCACACGGCATCGGCCCGGACAATATTGACATCGTCGTCAACGAACTTGACGCACTCGCCAACATCGACTTCGCAACACGGGAAGTCAAACCGGATCACCGCACACTCCACATGGTCCGTATCGGAACCTCTGGCGCCCTACAGCCCGAACTCAAACTCGGCACACCCGTCATCGCAGAAAAAGCAATCGGCTTCGACGGCGTTCTCAACTACTATGCAGGCCGAAACGACATAGCCGACCTCGAATTCGAAAAGGCGTTCTGCAATGACGTAAACTGGAATCCCCTCTGGGCAAAACCCTATGTAGTCGACGCCGACCCGCATCTTGTTGACATGATCGGCCGCGACGATATGGTCAGAGGAAACACGATTTCCGCCGTCGGCTTCTATGGTCCTCAGGGCCGCGAACTGCGCCTCCCACTTGCCAACCCTGACTTGAACCGCAAGATCGAAGAATTCCGCTACGCAGACCGCAAAGTGACAAACTACGAAATGGAAAGCGCACCGCTCCAGGGCCTGTCACTCCTGATGGGACACAAAGCCATGACCGTCTGCTCGATCATAGCCAACCGCATGCGCCACGACGCAACCCCGAACTACAAGACTGCTATCCACGATCTGATCGGCACAGTTCTTGACCGTATCTGATCACATCATCCAAACAAAACACAGACGCGCCCGCGGTGCTTTCGAAGCTGCCGCGGGCGCGTCTGCAATCCCTCCGGATCCCGCGCGAAGACTGCCGAGGGGGAAGGAATAGACTCTAATCGAGTAGGTCGGGAAGCGAAAGTTTTCTGACCTACTTTCGTTTCCTTTCCTCTCACACCACCGTACGTGCCGT
>JAIDJZ010000427.1 GCA_029051965.1 Paramuribaculum sp.
GTTTCAGGGGTTGCGCCGAAAAAGACGAGGATCTCGTCGAGAAACATCAGTGTCATCCCTCCGAAAACTGCCGCGTGGATGAGGCAGAGCGAGAAGACGTTGTTGACCGTATCAGTCGCGCGTTCGGAGTTGCGCTGTCCGAGAAAGATCGATGAGATTGTCGCACCGCCGGCCGCGATCAGCATACAGAACGCCGCCACAAGATTCATGAGCGGGAACGTGATCGCCAGTCCTGCGATGGCCATTGCGCCGACCCCGCGTCCGATGAAGATGCTGTCGATGATATTGTACAGCGACGTTGCCAGACTTGCTATGATTGCCGGGACGGAATAGTCGAGGAGCAGTTTCGGGATCGATTTGCTGCCGAGCTGGGTTGGCGATGTGTCTTGAGGCTGGTTCATTGATTACTGAGGGGGATTCGGTAGGCGGTTTTTATTTTTTAACGTTTTTAGTCGCGGTTTTTCTTTTGGTGATGCTAATTTTGTGAAATTTTATCACAGATGAGACCCGAAAAAATGAAGACTACAGTTCCGTTTGGTGCGCTTTTTGATCTCGACGGCGTGCTGATTGACAGTGAGACGACCTATACGCGTTTCTGGACCGAAATAGACCGTATCTATCCGACAGGTATCGAGAACTATGCCCTCGCGATCAAGGGCACAACGCTGCCCGAAATCATGAAGCACTATGACGACAGCCGCGTCAGAGCGGATATTCTGCGGCGCATCACTGAGTTTCAGGAGTCGATGACCTATGAACTCTATCCCGGTGTGGTCGATTTTCTCTCGATGCTTCGCGACAGTTCCGTCCCGATGGCGATCGTCACAAGCAGCGACGACCGGAAGATGGCTCATCTGTTCCGTCAGCATCCCGGTTTTCAGAAACTGTTCGACGCGATAGTCGATGCTTCGATGGTAACCCGTTCGAAGCCTGATCCGCAGGGCTATCTTCTTGGTGCTGAGAGGATCGGAGTCGCGCCTGAAAACTGTTTCGTGTTCGAGGATTCTCTTCAGGGGCTTAAGGCGGGACGCGCCGCAGGTGCCGTGGTTGTCGGACTCGCCACAACCTATCCGGCGCAAAAAATCGCCCCCCTCGCCGACAAGGTCATTGACGGTCTGGGAGGCGTTACGTTAGGAGATCTTATCAGTCTGAAGAACTCGCTCAGCAGGCTTTGAAACTCATGTCGAGGCCTTTGACGGAGTGGGTCAGCGCGCCGACAGAGATGAAATCGACGCCGCATTCGCCATACTGGCGGAGCGTTTCGAGGGTGATGCCTCCTGATGATTCGATTTCGCAGCGTCCGTTGATCTGCTTCACGGCTTCGCGCGTGCGCTCGGGAGTGAAGTTGTCGAGCATAATGCGGTCAACTCCCGCTTCGAGAGCCTGGTTGATCTCGTCGCTGTTGCGCACCTCAAGCTCGATTTTCAGATTCTTGCCGTTGGCCTTGCAGTAGTCTTTGGCTGCCTTGACAGCCTGAGGGATGCCGCCGGCGAAGTCGACATGGTTGTCCTTGATGAGGATCATGTCGAACAGACCGATGCGGTGGTTTTCTCCGCCGCCGATCTTTACGGCTTCTTTTTCAAGTAGGCGCATTCCCGGAGTCGTCTTTCGGGTGTCGAGCACTTTTGTCTTCAATCCTTTCAGCTCATTCTGATAGCGGGCCGTCATTGTGGCGATACCGCTCATGCGCTGCATGATGTTGAGCATGATCCGTTCGGTCTGGAGGAGGGAGCGCACCTGTCCTTCGACAACGAAAGCGATGTCGCCGGGTCTGACGTGGGCACCGTCGCCGATCATGACGGTCATTTTCAGAGACGGATCGAATTTCTCAAAAACTTTTTTAGCGATTTCGACACCTGCAAGGATTCCTTCTTCTTTGACTATCAGCTGCTGGCGTCCTGTCTCTTCGGCCGGAATGGTTGAAAGTGTAGTGTGGTCGCCGTCGCCTACATCCTCTGCAAAAGCCAGAGTGAGCAGGTCATCTATGAGTTCTTCTTTTGATTTCATTTGGGTTTTGATTAAATTTGCACAAAATTAATTATTTGTCAGCAACTCCACAAATCGATTTCCTATGAAAATAGCCCTCCTGTGCATCGGACGCACCCGCGATCAGTTACTCGAAAAGGCGATCCAGCGCTATGTCGACCGGCTGACGCATTATGTCGGATTCTCGATTCAGGCTCTTCCGGATCTGAAATCGACGGCACGATTGAGCGAAGCCCAGCAGAAGGAGCGCGAGGGGGCAATGATACTTGGCGCACTTCAGCCGGGCGACCATGTCGTACTGCTCGACGAACGTGGCAAGGATCTGACTTCCCGGCAGTTTTCTGCCGAGATCGAACGCCGGATGAACAGCGGGCTCAAGCGCGTTGTCTATATTGTCGGTGGGCCTTATGGGTTTTCAGAAGAGGTCTATCGGCGTGCGGATTCGATGATGTCGCTCTCGCGCATGACCTTTTCCCATGAGATGGTGCGCCTCTTTTTTGTCGAGCAGGTCTATAGGGCCATGACGATAATGCGTGGCGAACCCTATCACCACGATTGATTCCCCCATCTCTTCATTTCTGAAGCATTGTTTTCCTCTTGAAGTGTCGCGAGACACCTTATTATAATTTATGGGATTGGCTGTCTCTCTCCGGAATCGTCTGCTCAACGAGATTCTGAGAGCAATTATGAAATATTAAAACAATGTATCTCTTAATAAGAGATGTGGATTTGATTTAGTGCGGTGTAAATCAGTGTGTTGTTCGGGTGATAATGGCTGGATTGCCTGACATTTGAGTCGGCGTGCGACGTCTGATGGTAATTTGTTTAAGAATTATTAAGGGCTTGCATGGTAAATTATCATAAAAGATGTTAAATACTGCGCCGGTAATTATTATAGTTCTGATGTTTTAAGTAAATTTGCCCTTGCCTAATTATCTCTTATTAAGAGATATGGATTGCCTGAGGATTTCAACAGAATCTTAAATCTGAAATAGTAATTATTATCATATCAATCATTATCAGCAAATTACAAACCTTATGCTAAAACCAACCCGTACAGTCAGCAAAGTCCTTTTTATGGCTGCGCTGACAGGTTTCGCGTTTGTCCCTGCCCTGGCAGTTGCGGCTCCGGCTCCGATTGCAGTAGCGCAGGCAACATCAGCGTCTACCGCGACTGGTGTAGTTCTTGATGAAAACGACGAACCAATGATAGGTGCAACGGTACAGGTGGCAAACAATCCTGCTCAGGGTGGTGCTACCAACATTGACGGAGAATTCAGCATTACTAACGTCAAGCCCGGAACTAAGCTTAAAATCATTGCAGTCGGCTACAAGCCGGTGGAAGTAGTGTGGAACGGCCAGAAACTTGATGTCAAGCTGGCTCCCGATTCGCAGGTACTTGATGAAGTCGTTGTGACTGCAATGGGTATCAGACGAAAGGAATCCTCTCTGACCTATGCGACTCAGGAGCTCAAGAACGACGAGCTGATGAAGGTGCAGGGTAGCAACTTCGTGAACTCGCTGACCGGTAAGGTTTCCGGTGTTTCGATCTCCCAGTCGGCTGGTGGTGCCGGCGGTACTTCTAAGATCCTTCTCCGAGGCAACAAGTCGGTTATGGGTAACAACTCCCCGCTGATCGTTGTCGACGGTATTCCTATGACCAACCAGGTCGGCGACGCTTCTTCAAGCTATTCGTCAAGCTGGGACCCCACTTATTCCTCTTCGGGCGAGGGTGGCGACGCTCTTGCGCTGATCAACCCCGACGACATCGAGAGCATCAACGTGCTGAAAGGTGCGAATGCTGCCGCTCTCTATGGTTCTGCGGCTGCCAACGGTGTGCTCATGATCACAACCAAAAAAGGTAAAGAGGGTAAAATCTCGGTTACTGTCAATTCGGGTGTCACTTTCGAACGCGCCCTCATGACTCCGAAGCTTCAGAAGACCTACGGCTCGGCTATCGACCTCGCAGCAGGTACGATCGCGGTCGACGCATGGGGCAAGAAGCTTTCCGACATGACTGCCGAAGATCTCGCTTTCGCGGGAGCTAAACTGACCAATGTCTATAACGATAATGTCAGCGACTTCTTCCGCACCGGAACGACATGGAACAACTCTGTTGCTATCTCCGGCGGTAACGATCTGATGAGAACCTACTTCTCTTATTCAAACTCGAATGCCAACGGTATTATCCGCAGCAACAACTATAACCGTAACACATTCTCGTTCCGTCAGAACTACAACCTGTTCAACAACAAACTCCATATCGACGTTGCGTTGAACTACGTTTATGCCAAGACTCGCAACCGCGCTGGTGGTGGTACGGTGCTCAACCCGCTCTACGACCTCTATCTGACCGCTCCCAACATTGATATGAACTACTATCGCAACAACTATATCAATGAGAAAGGGACATGGACGTCTAACCCCCATACTTATTTCATCGGCGGACAGCGTGCGACCGGAACAACAACTCTGACAGGTCCGCAGCAGATCTGGGCCTATCCTACAGCCAAGCACAACAACCCCTACTGGCTGACCGGCGTCAACAACGGCAACACTGTCGAGGAACGCGCCTATGGTTATGCGACAGTTTCTTATGACATCTGGGACGGCCTCTCCGCTCAGGCTCGTCTTAACCTTGACCGTGCGAAGCTCTCGGGCGAAAGCCACCGCTATGCGACAACCCAGTCTGTCTCAGCTATGGAAGACTACGGTAAGTTCTCGCAGGACCGCTCGTCGAGCAACGACGTTTACGTTGACGTATTGCTCAGCTATAATAAGGAGATCAATGACTTCAACGTATCGGCCACAGCAGGATGGTCGGGCCACTCTGTCAAGAGCACATGGCAGAAAATCTGGGCCGACGCTACCTATTATACCCATTCGATGGACAACCTTCCGACAATCGTGAACCTCTTCGAGCCGTCCGTACAGTGGGCTGGAACCCCCGTCACTCACGGAAAGAGCTCAAACTGGGATAAAGGTCTCTTCTTCACCGGTCAGTTCGGATGGCGCGACCTCGTCTACATCGAAGGTAGCTACCGTCAGGACTGGTATCGCGCTTTCCGTCAGTTCGTCGACCGCGGTACTCCCGACAACTACGGCTACTGGTCGCTCGGCGGTAACACGCTCGTTCACCGTTACCTCACGATGCCCTCTTTCATCAACTACCTGAAGGTCCGCGCATCTTACTCTGAAGTGGGTAACTCGATCCCCAACGTGTTCTATTCGCTTGGAACCATGAATCTCGCGACAGGCGCAATGTCCGGCTCCGGCTATGGTTATTTCGCCAACCCGCGTCCTGAGAAATCGAAGTCGATCGAAGCCGGTTTCGACATCGCTTTCTTCAACAACAACCTCATGTGGGACCTCACCTATTACCACACTGACCTCACCAACTCTTATTTCGTAGCTCCCTCGGCATCAGGTAAGTCGACTCCGGTCAACACCGGTCTTATCCGCAACCAGGGTATCGAAACAACGTTGAGCTACAACATTCTGGCCGGTCGCGACTGGATCTGGAAAACAGGCCTCAACCTCTCTTACAACGACAACAAGATCGTCAAGACCTTCAAGAACTCTCAGGGTCAGCCCGCACGCATGGAGCAGAACATTGCCAACGGCAAGATTCTCGTGCGTTATGAAGAGGGCGGTTCCTACGGTGATATGTACACACGCGACTTCCGTCGCAACGCAGACGGTTCGATCTGGCTGTCTAAAAACACCGGTACTCCCCAGCTTTCGCCCCGCAACTATGTCTGCCTCGGCAACATGAACTCGAAATGGCAGCTCGGATGGTCAAATACTGTGACCTGGAAAGATCTTTCGCTCTACTTCCTCATTTCCGGACGTATCGGCGGCAAGACAATCTCTCTGACCGAAGCCTATCTTGACAATGCCGGTATGTCGGAACGTTCCGGACAGGCCCGTCTGAATGCCGAAAAGAACAATATCTATTGGGTAAGCCCCGATGGCGTTCAGAAGCCCGGTATGTATGTAGGCGAGACTATCGTGCCTATCGACGAATACTACAAGACTGTCGGCGGTCAGATCTTCGCATCTGAATATGTCTATGACGCGACCAACTTCCGTCTTGGCGAACTTTCGCTCGGCTACACATTCCGCAACCTTCTCAAAGGCGGAATCCGCAGCCTCAACCTTTCGTTTGTCGGCCGCAACCTCTTCTTCATCTACAAGAAGAGCCCGGTTGATCCCGAGATCTCGCTCTCGACAAAGAACGGTATGGGTGCTGTCGATGTGTTCAACCTTCCCTCAACCCGTTCCTACGGTATCAATCTGAAACTTGAATTCTAACTACTGAAAAGAACTAATAATAATGAAACTTGATATAATCAAATATGCTGCCTTTACGCTTCCTCTTCTCGGAGTGACGGCATGTATGGATTTCGACGCTCCGTCAGATGAGTTCAACGGCGATCAGGAAACCCTTGATGAGCAGGTCTATCAGGGTCATCCCGATAGCATTCCCTACATGATTGTTGCCGAAAAGGATTCGGTCAATGAGGCCAAGACGGTTCTCCGCCAGAACTTCTCCCAGATGCTCAATGCAGAGTATTATATGAAGGGCGGAAAGGGCGGTAGCCTTCCCCAGGAGCACCAGTATCAGTATGTCTACAACCTCCACATCGATAACTATGCCGGCTATTGCGTGGCCGATCAGAACTTCGACGGACGTATGGTGACAACCTATTCCTACTATCAGGATTTCTGCGACGGCCCTTACGGAGCCTACAAAGATATCCGCAACCTTCTTTGCAACACGCTCAACCATCCGATGGTCGACCGCCTTCCCGAAATCAAGGCTATCGCGCTGGCTCTGTTCAGCTACACTTCTCAGGAAATGGTCGACGTCTATGGCGCGGTTCCCTACACCGACTTCAAAAACAACCGTCAGGACGCTCCCTTCACCTTCGAACCGGGTAGCGAGATCTACAAGAAGATCGTCAACAATCTTGACACGATCAATGCCTGTCTGAAACATTTCGAGACGAAGCCCGACTGGTATAAGGGAATTATCAATGGAATCCTCGCTTATCCGGCCGACGGAATCACCCATGACAAGCAGGTCTCTTCATGGCGTCGTTTCGCAAACTCTCTCAAACTCCGCATGGCCATGCACTATGTCAAATATGACAACGATCAGGCAAAAAAATGGGCTGAAGAGGCTGTCCGCGAAGGCGTTGTGACAACTATTGACGAAGAAATCGTTCTTGATATCAACAGTGGTCTCGTTTCGAATCCTCTGACATTCATTACCAACAGCTGGTGTGACTCACGTCTGAACGCTTCGTTCGAGAGTCTGCTCGCATCGCTTGACCACCCCTATATGAAGTATGTCTTTGCGAAAAACAGCGCGGACATCATCAACACAACTACCGGAGAGGTACTCCCTGCCAATTCGAGAGTGGTCGGTCTACGTGCCGGTCTGATCATGACTCCCGGCCAGACAGTGATCGTCAACCCCCGTGTGGCTTACTCCGGGTTCCAGCTTGATGACTATGATGTAGATCCGATTGTCTATTCGGCAATGAACGATGCCCCCTGCTACTATTTCAAGGTGTCGGAACTTCACTTCCTCCGTGCTGAGGGTGCAATCCGCGGATGGGATATGGGTGGATCTGCAGACGAGTTCTACCGCAAGGGTCTCGAAACGGCTCAGCTCGAGTGCCGCATGCAGGACTACAAACACTACTATCTCAGATATCTTGAGGACTACATGAACGTGACTGAGCCTATCGACTACGTTTATGTTGACCCGATGGACAACCGCAACAACTATCCGAGCGTGACGAAAATCGGGGTGAAATGGAACGATTCCGATCCTCTTGAAACCAAGCTCGAGAAGATCATCACTCAGAAATATATCGCTCTCTATCCCTATGGTAACGAAGCGTGGACTGAAGCGCGCCGCACCGGCTATCCGAAGATGTTCCCCGTGCTCAACGCCGAGGACTACTCTGACGGAACCTACGCTAATCCCGAAGAGATCATCCGCCGAATTCCGTTGCCCGGCAGCGGTTCTTCGGAAGGTGACGCCGACATCGTGAGAACCGGTATTCCGGCTCTTCAGGCCGACGGAGGTTTCGGTGACTATCAGTACAGCCGTATCTTCTGGGATATCGATCGTCCTAATTTCTAAACTGAATTCAAACAGCGGCGGGGGCGCCGTCTCCGGTGCTCCCGTCGCTTACCAGTCAAAAATACAATACTACTTTAATTATTTAATCTAAACCTTAACATGAAGAAATCTACTCTTTTCGCAGCCGCTTTTTTTGCAGCTGCAGCAATCGTAGGCACTCCTCAGGCTAAGGCGCAGGCGATTCCTTCGGCGTCGACCAACCTTTATGATTTTTCAGGGTGGGACGGCCGCAATATGCTTGTGCTCTTCGCAGATGCAGCAGACAAGGGTCTGAAGTATCCGACAAAAGCTGACTTCGAGGCTGCCGGTATCAACATCGACCTTGAGTTCGCCCGTTCTCACACGCGCTATCAGCCGATCATCGCGCAGAATGCTGAAAACAATCTCGTTTCTGATGTCTATGCTACCCGTCGTATCTGGATGAACCTCCCGACAGGTGCCGGCAAGGGCATCGGCGGTTATCCTACCGGTGAGTTCAGCAGCGACGTTTACACAATGTGGAACTTCACCCACATTTTCGGTTCGTGGAACCACGGCTTCATGCAGGCTCCCGGTTCGTGGGTTGACGCCGCTCACAAGAATGGTTCTTACATCTATTCCGGTATCGAATTCTTCGACTACGCTTCCGGCAACCAGACTGCCTATAGCGAGTGGATTGCAAGCAAGAACGCAGACGGCAGCTACAAGTACCTCGACGCAGTGCTCAACTGTCTTCTCTTCCTCGGTCAGGACGGTATCAACTACAACTTCGAGCAGGGTCTCCCCAACGAAAAGCTCGTAGCCTTCCACTCGGCTCTCTATCGCCGTGCCAAAGAGATCGGTTTCGATAATTTCCACATCGGAGCATACACCAACAACTCCTCGATGACTGCCCAGAATGCGTATAGAATGCTGGGCGACAACCGAAAGACTGTCGGCGAACTCGAAGGCGAAGATTCAGACAACACTCAGATCCTCGGTCAGGTTCACGATGCGTTCCTTAACTATTCGGGCGGTAACTTCTATACCAACTGTACGACTTCTCTGAATGCTGCGAAGACTGCAATGGGAACGGCTGAAAATGTCTACCAGGGTGTGTGGATCGTAACAATGGACCGTGCGTGGACAGCTATGAACACTACCGCCAACAAGGAAATGAACATGTGTCTCTGGGGCGAGCATTCTGAATCTCGTTTCTGGCAGTTCAATGTCGGTACTTCTGTTATGAAAGCTCAGGAGAACTATCAGATCCTTCAGGACCGCACAACCGGCGGTGGTAACCGTAACGTTCTGAAACGTCCGGCTATCGCGTCGACCGGCCACAACTTCCAGGTTATGCCTACCGAGCAGAGCAAACAGATGGCTACCTTCGCAGGTTTCGCATCGATGGCTCCCGAACGCTCTGCTGTCAGAGGTAACCTTCCTTTCAGCTCATTCTTCTCGCTCGGAAACGGTGAGATCTACTTCTACAAAGGAAAGAAGACCCACGGTTCATGGTACAACATGTCTCAGCAGGACTATGTGCCCACCTACCGCTGGCTTCTCTCTAAGCCTGGCGAAATGAAGACTGCCACTACTGACACCGGTCTTGATGTGCGCTTCAGCCACGAAGAGGCTTACATCGGTGGTTCTTCAGTACGTATTTCGGGTAAGGCAGCAGGTACAGACGTTGTTATCTACAAGTCTGAACTCGCAGTCAACGGCCCTGTTACCGCTAAGGTTGCTGTCAAGAACATGGCTACAGGCAAGAATGCCTCCAACCTCTCGCTCATCGTGCAGAAGGGCGACGGATCATGGATCAGCGTTCCTTACGGCGACACATCCGATCGTGCATGGGAAGAAAAGACTCTTACAGTCAACGGCCTTTCTGCAGGCGATGTCATCAAGCACATCGGTGTCAGAATCGCAGGTTCTTCTGAAGACTATAAGCTCTATCTCGGCGAGATCGCTCTCTTCGACGGTTCTGCCGCCAAGACTCCCGCTCCGATCGACGGAGATGCCCTCATTGCTGAAGTGAAGGAAGAAACAGCGAAGTCTCTTTCTGTTAAACTCGCTTGGAGCGTTAAGGACGAAGGTTATGACGTAGAATACCGTGACCGCGGCTATGTGTTCAACGACGAAGTCAACATCGACCACTTCGAAGTGTTCGTCAAGAACGGTCAGGATGGTAAGGCTGTGGAAGTAAGCCGTCCCGCAGGCTGGCATGCTTTCATCGGAACTATCGATCTCGAGAAATACAGCGATCCCTATATCGGCGTGCGTTCGGTTTCAACCGACCTTACAACCGCTTCTGAAGTAGAATGGATCAAGATCGAGCGTTATTCAGATCCTTCCGCTCTTCCCGCCGTTTATGCTGACCTTTACATGCCTGCTTACATGGATCCCACTTCCAACGGTATGGAAGCAGCCTATAAGAACCGCTGGATCGAAGAGGTCAAGACAACAGGTGCTACCGGTAACATCTCTTATTACCGTGGTGAACCCGCCGGAGCATGGGATTCTGAGAATGAATGCCCCGCAGAAGGCAACACCAACTATGTTATGGCTGAAGATGTCCTGACTGTTAAGCAGGGCGAAACCGTTCAGGTTACCGTTCGCGGACACAATGGCAGCGATAATATCAAATATTGTATGTTCAAAGGTTTCATCGACTGGGACATCGACTATGAGTTTAATGGTGAAAACGACGAGCTCGTTTGGAACTTCGGTACTGTAAACTACGGAGCCGGTATTCAGACAGGTTCGGATGCATGGAACCGCGACCTCTTCGTGACTGAAGGACGTACGTTCACTCTCAATGTGCCTTCCGATGCTAAACCTGGCCGTACACGCTTCCGTATCGTTGCATGCGACGCATGGTTTGCCGGTGGTCTTAACGCAACAGGCGCGTTCAACAAGGGTTACGCTCTTGACATCCCCGTTGATGTTGTCAGCGCAGGTAACACCCCGCGTGAAGTGGCTCCCGGTTACAAGGACTACCGCGATGCAGGTGAGGCAGATGATCCTATCATGGCTTCAATCGATAATGTCAGCGTAGAAAACGGCGTTGCTACTGTCAGCGTTGTTGACGGCACTGCTTACTTCACAAACGCAGAAAAGGCATGGTTCTATGACGTCAACGGCCGCACAGCCAAGTTCGTCGGTGACGCAACTGTACCTGCAAGCGTTTCTGATCTCGCAGCCGGTGTCTATGTTGTCAAGATGAAGAACGGTCCTGTTCTCCGCTCTGCAAAAGTTGTTGTCAAGTAAAAATAAGTTTTAGTATTAAGGAGCCGGATCTTCGGATTCGGTGATAAGTAAAGCGGTTCGGCCCGAAGCTTAATGCTCCGGGCCGAACTTATTTTTTGTCGGATAAGCGGAATAAATCAGGAATTTCTTTGTAAATTTGCGGCTGTGAAGGTCACGGAATTTGAAAAGGAGTTCAGACGGCTTTATCTTCCTCTGGGGATGTATGCTTTGCGGATTGTCGGCGATGCCGGCGATGCGGAGGATGTCGTGCAGAATTCTTTTATCAAAGCGTGGCAGGTCGTTGACGGGGGAAGTGAGGTTGGAAATTTCACCGGGTTCATGTACAGGATCGTGCGCAACGAGGCTCTTGATTTTATGCGTAGGAGCCGTCCGACGGTAAGCCTTGATGAGGTGCCGGAGGCAGATGAGCCGGCAATCGACACGTCGGAACGCGATGCGCGTATATGGCGCGCTGTCGATGCGTTGCCGGAAAAGTGCAGGGAGATTTTTCTGATGAGCAAGCGCGACGGCCTTTCCAACATAGAGATCGCCGAGGAGCTCGGGCTTTCTGAAAAGACTGTCAGGAATCAGATGTCGAAAGCCTATTCCCGATTGCGCGAAGCGCTTTCTGACGGACACAAACCGTTTTTCCTGCCGTTTCTTTAGCGGTTTCCGGGGGAGGGTGTTTGGATTTTTTCAATCAGGTGTAGGACATTTCCGGGAAGTCTGCGTCAATAGTATGCAGTGCCGGTCGGAAGTCCGGCTGCCGCCAATGTTGAAATATATTGATCATGTCACATATGAAGCGCTACCTGATTTATTTTTTTGTTATTGCATTTCTTGCAACGTCAGTAAACGCGAAGGAGCTGAAGAGCGGCTATCGCGGTTTTTTCGAATGGGACAACCGTCTGACACGATATGACGAGTGGATTCCCGCAAACAGGGTCACTTATTATTATAGCGGGCTGTCCACTTCTCACGGATATCAGATCAATCCTCATGTTTTTGTGGGAGCCGGTCTGGCAATTGACTATTGTCAGCGTGATGAGAGCATCGAGGTTCCGTTGTTTCTGCAGGCTCGCACAGACTTTCGTTTCGGCCGGTTCACTCCGTTTGCCGATCTGCGCGGCGGATATACGCTTACCGACGGCGAGTGCTGGAATCTTTCGCCGACGATAGGCTATCGTTTTGATTGGGGAAGGAGGGTCGGACTGAACATCGGACTGGGAGCCACAATTGATTTTCACGAAGTGGAGGTCTTCAATGTCGTTCTTGACGAGCCGACAGGCTACTGGATGCTTACGCATGCCGGACAGGACATCCGCTCCAAATTATTGTTTACGTTCCGGATCGGAATTGATTTTTAAAAACTTATGAAGGACAAGAATATTGATTTCGTTGCCCGTCACTATGAGGAGGGGCGATTTTCGGAGAGGGAGGGCTGGAAACGGCTCGGAATTGTTTCTCCGTTTCGCAGGATATTTGTCCGCGTTGCCGCTTCGGTAGCCGGAGTTGCGGTGCTGTCGGCAACGGCGGCTATCGTATGGCACAATTATGCGGCTGAGGCACCGCAGTCGGAAACCGTGCCGGCCGATACAGTGCAGGAGACAGCGGTTGCTCCGGAGCGTCAGGTGAGGGTTCTTGATTTTGAAAATGCTCCGCTGCCTGAAGTTGTCGAAAAGATCAGTGAGGTCTACGGCGTCCGCATTTCCGAGGTGCCGGCCGAGGCGCGCGACTACCGTCTGTCGCTCCACTACGAGGGGAATGCCCGAGATCTTGTCGAGACGATCAATGAACTGCTTGCTACCAATCTGGAGATACTGGAATGAAGAAACTGTTGTTTGTCATCATAATGATGGTCGGTTGCAGCATTGCAACGGTGGCCCGCAATGTCACTGTTGCTGCTGTGAACCGTCCGGCGGCGAGCGTTTTCCGCACTCTGATCGTTCAGACGGGTATGAATTTCGTCTATTCGTCGGATGTTCTCGACGGGGTCTATGTCACGGTCAATGCGCGCAATCAGCCGCTTGAGAAGGTGCTCGACGAAATGTTCCGTGACACTGGAATCGAATATCGTGTCAAGGGATCGGATGTCATTCTGCGCCGCCGCAAGAAGAAGGCGGTGAAGAAGACTCCGAAGGCAGTCGCTTCGGGTGTAGGTCCGCGCCGCAGTCTTTCACAGAGTTCGATGCCTGAGGTGAAACAGCTCGGGGAGGTTGTCGTCGTTTCGCGCCTGGAGAGTCCGGTGACGGAGAGTGTCGAGGTCGGAGCCAAGAAGCTGACGGCCGACGAGATCAATTCGACTCCGACGTTGTTCGGGGAGGCGGATGTGCTCAAGGCGGTCGGGATGCAGCCGGGAGTAGCGAGTGCCGGCGAGGGTATGGCGGCAATGCATGTCCACGGGGGCGACAGCGACGAGAATCTCTGTATGCTTGACAATGTTCCGCTCTATCAGGTCAATCATTTTGGGGGCTTTTTCTCGTCGTTCAATCCGGATGTGATCCGCTATATTGACTTTTTCAAGTCGTCGGTGCCGGCGAAGTATGACGGACGTCTGTCGTCGTTTCTCGATGTGCGGCTTCTTGACAATATCCCCGATTCGGTCCGCGGCACGGCGAAACTGGGTCTGACTTCCGGCGGCCTGGCAATTACAGGTCCGATCGGCAGTCGTACGGGCTATGTGGTCGGACTGAGGCGATCGTGGGCCGATCTGCTGATGCTGCCCCTTGTGGCGATGGCCAGTTCATCGCAGGAGGAGAAGATCCGTGCACACTATTCGTTCATGGACCTCAATGCGAAGGTGATCCACCGTCTGCCTGCGGGGACAAAGCTGTTTTTCAGTGTCTATTTCGGCAATGACCTGCTGAAGACCGGCTCTAAAGGTGAATATTCCGGAGCGTGGCATAGCGAGGATGAGAAGATCGATTTCCATTGGGGCAACTTTGTGGCGCAGGCAGGTCTGTCGCACCGGTTTTCGCCAAGTCTGACGGCAGAGTTCACGGCGGCTCACACGAGATTCTTTTCCAGAATGTCGTACAGCGACAGAAATGTCTATGTCAGCGACAACGATACGCTGCGGACCCATGAGCAGTCGCTGACCCGGAACAGCATCAATGACTGGATTTTCCGTGGGGATGCCCACTGGCGCCCTGCAGACTGGTCGAATGTCAGGTTCGGGACGTCCTACACGCGCCATTCGTTTCTTCCTCAGAGTGTGCGCCGCGAAAGTACGATAGGCTCAGACCATTATCTCGACCGCGACTCGACTTCGCGCTACGGAGCGGACGAGTTCAGTGTGTATGGCGAGAACGATATGACGGTTTGCGATAAGATACGTCTTAACGGCGGGCTGCATCTGACGCTTTTCAACATCGGAGGGAAGGTCCGCACGGGGGTGTCGCCGCGTCTGTCGTTGAGCTATCGTCCGACGGACGACTGGGCCTTCAAGGGCGCGTATTCGCGCACAGCCCAGTTTGTCCACCTGCTGTCGCAGAGCTATCTTTCGCTGCCTACGGACCAGTGGATTCCGGTCATGGGCGAATTCCGTCCGCAGACGGCCGACAAGGTCGCCGTCGGGGTCTACCGTCAGTTTCCCGATTACGGTCTTAATGTGTCGGTCGAGGCCTACTGGAAGTGGATGCATAATCTGATCGACTACTGTGACGAATATTACCTCTTGCCACCGTCGGAAAACTGGAACGCCCGCCTGACTTCGGGACGGGGTTCGGCCAAAGGGATCGACGTCAAGGTCGAACGGACGATGGGGAAGGTGACGGGCCATGTCTCTTATTCGCTTGCATGGGCCGACCGGACGTTTGCGGAGAAGAACGGCGGGGTGACGTTTCCGGCGCGTTTCGACAACCGCCACACGATCAACATTCTTGTCAACTGGAAGATTTCGGATAAGGTCGGACTTAACGCGGCGTGGACTGGCCATTCCGGCAGCCGCTTCACTCTGATGCCTCAGGTCTGGGAGGCGCCCGATTTCGGCGGTAGCGATTATTATGGCGGGGATGTCGCTCTGCGTGCGCCGCTCAATAACTACCGTCTGCCGTTCTATCACCGTCTCGATCTGTCGCTGACGGTCAGAAACCGCCGCGGCTACTGGACGTTCGGGCTTTATAATGCCTATAACCATCTGAACACAGTCGCGATCCGGCGGGGAAGCAAGAAGGAGTATCCTTATGATCCGGTGTTTCAGAAGGTTGCAGTCCTTCCAATGATTCCGTCGGTTTCCTATACATGGCAATTCTAAGAGAGAAATGACGATGACTATGAATTCAATATATAACTCAGGTCTTTTAAGGCTGCTGACGGGGTCTCTGGCCGTTGGAGCCATGACATCGTGCTACACGGATTTTGTCCCGGATATTGATGTGAGTCCGGTTCTGTGTGTCAATTCGCTGATCACGGCTGGCGAGCCGATAACTGTCAGTGTGAGCCGCAGCCGGCTCTATACCGATACGGTTCCGGATGAGAGCAGTAAGGTCGATGACGCCGTCGTCACGGTCTATGCCAACGGATCGGCAGTCGAGGCTTCCTATCTTCCCGCCGAGGGTGACCGCATCAGGATTTTTGTCGAGAGCCGCGCTTACGGCACTGCCGAGGCGGAGGTGACGGTTCCGGTCAGTCTGCCTGCCGAGAAGCTGCAGTGGAGTGCGACACCTAACTCGGTCTGGACACATACGGTTCCCGGTTGGGAAATGCTCGCCCAGATCACGTTTGAGGTCAAGGCGGAGCTTACGGTAGCCGATCCGGCCGGAGTGGAGAATTTCTATAAGGTCGATTACTACGGGATGCTTGACGGAGAGGTGGTCTCAGGCGGAGGATGGATCAATCCGCCAGAGGGGCCGGCCTATTTCTATCCGGGGAGTCTTGACTGCGACTATGATCCGGTCTTTTCGGAGCATATCGATCTGTTGGAGTCGGTTTCGGGAACAACGGCCTATAATTTTTCGTTTTTTACGGACCGGACGTTTCAAGGGGCTTCCTATCCGCTTCATCTGCGATTCACTGACATGAACTATAATGTTTCGAGCATGGACTATGATGAGTCTCTTCTCGACTGTGAGATTGTCGTTAAGCTCAGTTCGATTTCGCAGAGCTACTACAAATGGGGGCTCTATGACTGGCAGATTGACAACGGAATGCTCGGCGACCTGAGTGAAATCGGTTTCGGTGAGCCTATGCCGGGCTACAGCAATGTCTCGACCGGCGCGGGCATTGTGGCTGCGCGCAGCTGCCGTTCATACAGCATTAATCTCCGTGACTTTCTGCGGGAGGTCATCGGAGAACGGGAGCAGTGAGCCGACAGCTTTTGTCTTTATATAATAGAGTGCGGAGTGTCAGAAAAATGGATTCTGACACTCCGCTGTCTGTTTCCCCTGCGGGGGGCTATGTTACGGTGAACTGCGTTATTCTTCGGCGGCAGCGATTTCGGCTTCGCAGACAGAAGCGGGTTCGGAGATGTTGGGCTTTTCGAGTCCGAGGCCTTTCTTGCGGTCCACGACTTTCAGAACGAGTCCGAGGACGAGAGCGGCGACGCCGAGTCCGGCGAGCATCACGAGGGGTGCGGTGTAGTTGTAGCTGACAGCGGCTTCTTCGGCAGAAAGTGTGCCGTCGGCGAGACCCTGGGCTACTTCGGGGTTGGTGTTGTCGAGCACTTTACCGATAAGGAGGGGGAAGAGCCAGAGTCCGATGTTCTGAATCCAGAAGATCAGAGCGTAGGCAGAACCGATGATTTTAGAGTCGACGAGTTTCGGAACACTTGGCCAGAGCGAAGCGGGCACGAGCGAGAAAGAAGCTCCGAGCACGAGAATCGTGATGTAGGCGATTGTCACCGAAACCGCTGGGGTGTCCTTGAACTGCGGAAGGATGAATGCGAATGTCAGATGGCAGAGGATGAGGAGCAGCGAACCGAACACGAGCATCGATGCTGCCTTGCCTTTGTAGTCGACATAGTGGCCGAGAATGGGAGTGATACCGACGGCGAGGAGGGGGAAGACTGCGAACATGGCGGCTGCCGACTGGCACATATAACCCATGTAGCAGTAGATTACGAGTGCTACGATGGCGAGAGCCATGAGTCCGATTTTAGCGGTTTTGTTTTTCTGGAAGTTGCTTGCAAAAGCTGCCGCAGCGACAACGAGCATGATTACGTACTGGATTACAGTCGCGGAGTCGCTTGCCCAGAAACCATTGTCGGGAGAGGTGAAATGGATGTTGCACTGGAGCATGTTGACGGCATATTTCTGGAACGGGAAGATTGCCGAGTAGTAGAGGACGCAGAGGAGGGCGACGAGCCAGAAACCGCTGCTCGAAAGGATTTTTCCGAGGTCGCTGATCTTGAAGGGATCGTCTTTTTCCTCTTCAGCACCTGTCTGACGGTCGAGAGTGCGGTCCATGAAGAAGTAGACAACGAACATGATCAGAGCGATCATCAGGAGAACCACGCCGAAAGCAACGGAGCGCGAGACGCTGATGTCGCCTCCGAGGTTGGCGAACAGCGGGGAGAAGATCATACATGTCGCCACACCGAGACGGGCGAGGGCCATTTCAGAACCCATTGCGAGGGCCATCTCACGTCCCTTGAACCATTTGACGATGCCTCGGCTGACAGTGATTCCGGCCATTTCGACGCCGCAACCGAAGATCATGAATCCGATTGCCGAGAATTTAGCGGAAGCTGGCATTCCCTGATAGAATGGCGAAACGCCGAGTTCGTCGAAGACGGGGATATAGTTGAGATGGTCGTTGAACCACTGGTAGAGCGAGTTTGCGGGGTTGCAGAATGCGTCGGTCAGCGCATACCAGTTGATAGTCGCTCCGACGAGCATCACAGCACCGGAGAGGAGAGCCGTGAACCGCACTCCCATTTTGTCGAGAATTATACCTGCGAAGATGAGGAAGAAGATGAACACGTTGAGGAATGTCTCGGATCCCTGCATCGTTCCGAATGCGAGAGAGTCCCATCCTCTTGTTTCCTGAAGAAGATTCTTGATAGGCGAGAGGATGTCCATGAAGATGTAGGAGCAGAACATCGCCAGTGCAAGAAGGGCGAGCGCGGTCCAGCGAGCCCAAGCCTTGTCGTTCAAAGCAACTGCTTTAGTCGTTGTCATGTGATTGATTGGATGTATGTGAGTTGGTTACTAAGTAAGAGTTCAAATTTAAACGATAGTAAGTGAACGAAAATCTTTTATACAATCTGCTGCTTCTTTTCTGCCGCT
>JAIDJZ010000428.1 GCA_029051965.1 Paramuribaculum sp.
ACTCTTCTGCTTTTTCAGCTGCTCGTGTTCCTGAGAGAGTTGTCGGGCACTGTTTTGCTGGTCCGACAGCTCCTTGCGAAGCGATTCATTTTCGTTGCGTAGCTTTTCTGTCTCTTCGGCTGAAGCAGTGTCTTTTCCGGCTGTGCCGGGCGTATCGGCGCGCAGGCGTGAGGCCATGCTTTTGTTTTCAAGCTGAAGCTGTTCGCGGTCGGCGACAAGCTGTGTGACCTGATTCTCGAGATCGCGGATCCTGTCTGTGAATGCCCTCTTCTGGCGGGTTGCCGAAAGCTGGATGCTCTGCGAATCTTCCTGCTGCTGCCGGACTGCGTTGTATTCCGATTTGAGTTTCATCAGTTCGGCGCCGAGCTGTTGCTGTTTTTCGGCCCATTTATGCTCGCCTCTGCGACATGCGGCGTCGGCCATTGCTGTCATGCGGTCGACGATGTCCTTCTCCATATTCTCAATGATCATTGCACGCTGGGCTTCGATGTCGATGCATTTCTGCACGAGCTCAGGCTGATGGCTGTTGAAGTAGGCGAGTACGGCGTCGAAGAGTCCGTCGGCAAGTTTGCGGACAGCTTTCGGGTCAGTAAGCGGAACCGGTTCAAGAGCCGGAGTATCCATCAGAATGTCTGCTGCCGGATACTCTTCCAGCGTAGGGTCCGGATCATCCTCAAGTTCGTCGTCGTTGAGTTCTGATTCCAGCTCTTCGTCGTCGCGGTCATATTCGCCCGGAAAACCAAAAGCTCGTTTGAATGAATTTATGAATGACATTTTATTGAATATTTGTTTAATGGAAGGTGGAGGAGATCAGTTTCCCGATAAATGATCCGCCGGACCGGGAGAGGCCGGCGCGTCGGGCCGGGCTACGACTCCGTGTCCCTTGCGGCCGTCGATGCCGATTGCGAGCGGCGATTCGAATTCGACGATTCTGATAGTCTCGCTCTCATAGACAGCCTCACGAGAGTTCAGGTAGTCTACGTTGAAGAATCCGTTGTCGGCTCCGGGATCGATTGTGAAATATCCGACTCCGAACGAGGTGAGGTTCTGGAAGAAGTGGGTTCCCTGGCTCGGTTCGATACGGTAGTTGCCGACGGCCGATTCGACAATCAGTCGCGCGTTGGCGATCTGCGGCCATTTGACAGGGATGCCGAGCGATGGGTCGCTCGATCCCCAGCGTCCCGGACCGATTAGAATGTAAGGAATCCCGCGTGCTGTCAGATCCCGGTTGATCTTTTCGACTTCGCGTGCGGTCATCGGGTTGGATGATGAGTTGAATGACTCGGGACGTATGTAGACGACGGTCTTGACATTGTCGATGGTTCCGTGTCCGAGAGCGGTATTGGATCTCAGGATCAGATACCGGTCGGGCAGCTGCAGCAGATGTTCGTCAACGAGGTCTTTGCGTTCGACGATCGGTCGGATCTGAAGCCAGTAGATTTTCCCTTTTGAATCGGGATTACCATGTTCGATCATGCCGGCGAACTCGATTTCGACCGGACGGCTCATTTCGCGCTGGCCTGTGGAGAGCATGAAATCGATCGCCATTGAAAGGGGATAGGCGTCGTGTTTGAGAATGTTGTTGAACGTGACAACGCGGCGTCCTTCGCCGAAATCAGAGTCACGCAAAACGTTGTCGCGGTAGTCGAAGACCGATGTCATGAAACGTAGTGCTCCTGAGGGCGCGATGTCCTGAATCGATTTTTTCACGATATTGAACCCATCGTCGACCTTGAAGGTTTCGATGTTGCTCATGTCGAGGGCATACATGCGTGTCTGGGTGTCCCGCAGAGCGAGCGACAGTTCCGAGGTCTGAAGGGCGTGGGCAGGATGTCGTGGGGAGAACCGGAGACTCAGTCCGCCGTCGACAATGTATTTTCCGAGTCCGACGGCAACTTCCGCCACTCCGTCTTCGGCTGTTTCGTTTCCCAGCGGATAGTAGTTGAGCGAACGTCCGACTCCGGAGAATGAGGGGAAGTAGAGATCGTTGATCTGCTGGCCGACAACTTCCTGGATAATGACAGCCATTTTTTCCTGATCGATGAGATTGGAAGTGGCGGTCATGTAGGCTTTGCTGTCGGAGTAGAAGACCGAGGCGTAGACTCCTTTGATTGCATCGGTCAGCATCCTGAGCATTTGAGCACGGTTGTCGGTCAGCGGGACCATGTAGGTCGAGTAGATGCCGGCAAATGGCTGATAGTGGGAGTCTTCGAGCAGACTCGACGAGCGGATGGCCAGCGGTTTGTCGATGACGTCAAATAGAGCCGAGAGATCCTCCCGTATGCGGTCGGGGAGTCTGGCCTGCAGGAAATGGTTAAGAATCGTTGCATCGTCGGCATCGCTGAGGGCAATAGGGTAGAGCCCGTTGGCGGTCATGAACTCGTCGAAGATGTCGGTGCAGAGCACAACCGTGCGGGGGATGGTGATCGTGACGCCGTAGAAGTTGTCGCAGATCGGATTCTGCTTGATTATATGGTCAATGAATGCCAGACCGCGTCCTTTACCGCCGAGAGAGCCCTTGCCGATGCGCGCGAAATTGGAGTAGTGGTCGAACCGGTCTTTCCGGAACACGGCGACAACGCCTCGGTTTTTCATCTTGCGGTACTTCACGATCAGGTCAAAAAAGAGCCGGCGCACGGCGGGCACTTCGTCCAGCGAATAGAATCGGTGGCGTTTGATGACCTCGGCAAGAGGAAAGAGTGCGCGTGAGTAGAGCCATCGCGAAATGTCGTTCATCGAGGCGTGATGAAGCAGTGCGGAGGCCGGAATGTCGAAGATGTGATATTGCAGATCTTTGAGCGAAGTGATGCGGATCTCCTTGCCGGTTTCGGGGTCGGTCATGACAAAATCTCCGAAACAGAACTGGCGGGAAATGGCGGCGCTCAGATCAATCGGAAATTTCTTGGAGTTCTTGTCGATAAACTCACAGTTGATTTCTTTGGCCGTCCGAGCGTTCTGAGATTCCGACGATTCGAGGATGATCGGCAGATAGGGATTCTCTTTTCTGAGTTCGTTTGCGAGTCTGATGCCGGCCTGTCGGTCCTTTTCTCCATTGCGGTTGAACGAGATGTCGCTGATGACTCCAAGAAGATTGTCGCCGTAGTGCGAATAAATCTCCATCGCTTCTTCGTAGTT
>JAIDJZ010000429.1 GCA_029051965.1 Paramuribaculum sp.
TGTCAGTGTTGATGCGCTGTCTGTTTTAGTGATTGCTGTGATGGCCAGAACTGCATCGGGATTTTTTGTCGACCAGCCGATCTCGATTTCCGGGCGGCAGATTTTTTCGACGGCGGCAGAGATCATTGGATCGTCTGCGCAATAGATCAGACATCGGCAGTCGGTGAACAGAGAGACCTTTTCCTCACATTTTTTCTGACGAGAGCTGAATCCGCGGTCGTGTTCGTTGTCGAGGTTGGTAATTATGCCGATTTCCGGGGCGATCATCTCGCGCAGGGCTCCCATCTCGCCTTGTCGCGAGACGCCGGCTTCGATTATTGCAAGTCCGGTCTGGTCGTTGAGTTCCCAGACAGAAAGAGGGACTCCGATCTGTGAATTGAAGCTTCTGGGCGACCGGACAATGCTGTATGTGTCGCAGAGGGCTTGATAGAGCCATTCCTTGACGGTTGTCTTGCCGCGTGATCCTGTGATGCCTATGACAGGGATCGAGAACCGGCGGCGGTGGTGGCGTGCGATAGTCTGCAGCGCTCGGGTCACATTGGGGACAACGAGAAATGTTGCGTCGCTGACGGGTTCCATTTCTTCCGGTATACGGGTGACGACGAAGGTGCGCACTCCGGTTTCGTAGAGGGGCGCGACGTAGCGGTGGCCGTCGTTGTTAGAGGTCGTTATGGCAAAGAAAACGGAGTTTTCGGGATTGGTCAGAGAGCGGCTGTCGGTCAGAAGGACGGTTAGCTCTCGGTCAGTTCCGGACTGCGGCAGATCAAGAATGCGGCAGATTTCGCTTGTTGAGTACTTCATAGCTCAATGGAAAAGAAATTAGCGATAGGTTGGGATAGTTCGGGGTTGGTCCGGGCCAGATCCCGAGCCATTATTCTGGTTTTTTGTTGGAATTCTGAGAAAGAGGAGTCGTTGTCGGTCATCTGCAGATGTGCCGCGCGGGATGTGAGCCGCCGGCACTGGTTTGCAAGGACCGTGGTCGTCTGAGAGAAAAAAGATTCGGAGAAGAGGCTGAATATGTAGTCGGCTGCGACGTCGGAGGGGTGTTTCATGTCGGGGCTATAGAATCGATAGTCGCGTAGGTCGTCCATAAGGGCTTCGTAGGCCGGGAAGTAGACGGTTTGCCGCGAGGTGTCGCTGCAGAGGCGGTCGATGGCGAGCAGCAGTGTCGATTTCGAGAGCTGGTTTTCATGAAATCCGTCGGCGAGGTGGCGTATTGGGCTGACTGTGAAAATAATTTTTATTTCCGGGTTGATTCGGTGCAGAAGATCGTGGATTGATTCGAGGCAGACTGCGGTTTCGTCGACGGTCAGACGGCGTCGGGTGAACATCGATTGCGGAAACCGGTGGCAGTTTCCGACGATCCGGTTGTCGGAGGCGAGGGAATAGACGTAGGCTGTGCCTAAGGTTATGATTGCGACTGTCGCCGACGAGAGGAATGCGCGTGTTTCAGCGAGGCGGCTGTTGAGCCTGAGGAGAGTTTTTTCGGGTGATGTCGAGGAGAGCGATGAGTGGCAAAGGAAGGAGTGATACAGGCCTGAGTGGCTGACAAGTTCGTCGGCTGTGAACTCTCTTCCTTCAGAGATGCGCCGTAGGATGGTGTCGATCGAAGCTGGATTGTAGAGGGTGCCGAAGGGGTTGGCCATTACGTTGAATAGTCTGTCGGTCAGTCGTTTTCCGACATTGTCGGAAAAGCATGATCCGATGAGGAGGATTCTGTCGTGGTGGCTGATTGCGCCTTGATCCCGCAGCGGCTGAATTTTGGTCCGGAATTCCATAATGCATTAAGTTTTTGCGGTCTTAGTACATGTTGTAGTCTACTGAAAGGACGTTGAACTCGGTCCGTCGGTTGATCTGGTCGGCGGCGTCTCTGTCGGATTCCTCGGGGAGTGCCAGAATGTAGTCTCTGTCTCTGATTCACCTCT
>JAIDJZ010000043.1:0-3595 GCA_029051965.1 Paramuribaculum sp.
TTATTATAGTAAAAATCAAAGAGACTATTCTCAGACATTTGGAGTTGAACCTGAATTTTTGCCTACGCAAAATGGTAGATTTGTCAGCTATGACTCAATAAGATTAGGATTCCGTAAATTGGTTTCACTGATGAATGAAGTAAAATTCTCAGTTCAAATGCCTAAAATGGGTTGTGGACTTGCAGGCGGAGATTGGAAAATCATTGAGAAAATCATTATAGAAGAATTATGCTCAAATGACATTGAAGTTACAATATATGAATTATAAATAATTCAGGTGCCTTTGCATATAGGACATAGGCTGATAGAAATGTAACTTTGCAATCCTCTATATAGGTATGGGAAAGTGTAGCGTATCAATCCGCAACCTGACCATCGGCATGACAAGCGTGGATACAAAGAAGATGGTAAGAACTGTTAAGTAATATTCTATATTGAAGAATTGGCATCAAGGAATGCTCATGACAATTATTCGGCAATTTTGATTAATATCGTATGATAGATACGTGGTGAAATAAATATCTATAATCAAAACTCAGAACTGATATGGCAAAAAGAATCCTACATAAAGCATACGTGAAAGTCCTGACTTGGTTAGGGCTGGCTATTGACATCCATTCCAAAGGTCGGTGGCCGAGTTGTGCACTGTCGAATTTCTATCACAATTCTTTTGTGCTGGATGGTGTGAATTGTCGTTCGATGGAAGGATTCATTCAAGGTCTAAAATGTTCTGATTGCAATGAGCAGGTTCGTGTCTGCAAAATGCGAGGCAAGCAGGCGAAACAATTCGGACAGAAAGTTAAAGGGAATCCGTACTACGACATTGAAAAGAATGGCGTGTTCTGGAATGGCAATCGGATAAATCGTCATTCTGATGCCTTTCAGGAATTGATTCGTAGGGCATATAGAGGAATGTTTGAGCAATGTCCAAAATTCCGTGACGCTTTGCTTGCCACAGGCTCCAAACGACTCTTTCATACAATAGGCAATCCAATCCCACACAAGACTATTCTCACTGAAAAAGAACTCTGCGATATTTTAACCGAATTACGTTCACAACTATGACAACTGAAAAATTACAAGATAAATGCCGAGGCTCGCTCGTTGGTGGTGTCGTAGGCGATGCACTTGGGTATCCTGTAGAGTTTGTTTGCTCTTTTGAGGAAATCCGGGCAAAATATGGTGAAGATGGAATTACTGATTATGATAAAAGTTATCCTTGGCTCGAAGATTATTTAGGCCATTATAAAGCGTTGTTCTCGGACGATACGCAGATGACTCTTTATACCGCCGAGGGTTTGCTTGAGGCAGAGCGTAGCGGCATGCAGCAGGCAACATCATCGGAGGATTTTCCAAAAGAACTTATTAACGGTTATGAAAATATTGTTTATCTGTACCGGTAATGCAAGCCGTTCGCCCGCTGCAGAAACCGTTCTCAAAAAATTGATTGCCGACAATAACATAGAGCAAGTCGAAGTAGCTTCCTGTGGCACGAAAGTGCCACAAGGTCTCGTCCGGGAGGAAATTATGTGTCGCATAGCAGCCGAATATGGTTATGATATGGGCGGCAGTGCTGTCCCTGCGTCTGAAACTCTGCTCAACTCAGCCGACATGATAATCGTAATGACCGAACGACATCGTACCGAAGTGTCACGTCTGTTGAAATACGACTGCTGGAATCGCATATTCCGTTTCAATGATTATTGTTTCGGAGAACCTGTAGACCTTCCTGACCCGCACTATCAGACCGAACACGTCTACCGCACTTGCTTTGCCACAATCGAGCAGGGGTGTAAGGAAATCTTCAAAAAATTAAAATAGTTTTTCACAGTTTCCATACCTGTCTATTGCTGTTTCGTAAAATTCACAACTTTGGGAATCTGACCATAGAGGCTCATTATATAAGCGGTGTTGCCACCTCAAAAAAGACTTTGCAATAAGCTGTAGAATAGATTGAAGGTAGCATGAGAACTAAACAGGAGCGGAACTACGAAAAAACATTCGCAGCCCCGCTCCCGGTATTACTGGTTCTCACTACTGATTTATCGATCCCACAAGTTCGCGTATGTCGTTCACGCCATGGCGCGAGCAGTAATCTTCCATATACTCGATTATGCGCACAGTTGCTGTCGGATCTATAAAATTTGCTGTACCGACTTCTATTGCAGTCGCACCGGCAAGCATAAATTCAATCGCGTCACGACCGTTCATGATTCCTCCGAGTCCGACAACCGGTATGTCTACAGCCTTAGCTGTCTGCCAGACCATTCGGACTGCAACCGGACGCACCGCAGGGCCCGAGAGGCCGCCTGTGATTGTCGACAGCATTGGCTTGCGACGTTCGACATCAATTGCCATTCCCATGAGCGTGTTGATCAGAGAGACACTGTCAGCACCCTCCGCCTCGACAGCCTTCGCGATCTCAGTTATGTCGGTCACATTCGGAGAAAGCTTGACAATGACAATCCCGGGAAACGCCTGACGGACAGCCTTTGTCACCTGAGCCGCACCCGCAGCAGTCGTTCCGAAAGCCATCCCGCCTTGCTTCACATTCGGACACGAAATATTGACTTCGATCGCCTTAATATCTGTCTGCGAACTCAATTTTTCGCATACGGCAACATAATCCTCAATTTTCGCACCGGAAACGTTCACAATCGGTGTAGAACCGTATCCTGTAATCTGCGGATAAATCTTTTCAATGAAATAATCGACACCCTTGTTTTGCAAGCCGACCGCATTGAGCATTCCGGAAGGGGTCTCGGCCATGCGGGGATAATCGTTTCCTTCACGAGGTTCAAGAGTCGTTCCCTTGACGATAAAACCGCCAAGACGGGAAAGATCTATAAAATCAGTGAACTCAGTTCCATATCCGAATGTTCCGGAAGCTGTCAGCACCGGATTCTTAAGCTCGAGAGAGCCTATGTTAACTTTAAGGTTTACCATGTCAGATCTTTTATATCAAATACAGGACCTTCAGTGCATACACACACATTTCCTTTAACTGTTTTTTCAACACAACAGAGACACGCGCCAAGTCCGCATGCCATCATATTTTCAAGCGAGACATAACACTCCGCGCCTATATTGCGCGCCACTCCGGCAACAGCCTTCATCATCGGAGCCGGCCCACAGCAATAGATACGGTCCCATCCGGACTTCATAGCCGAGTTTAGCGTGACGACTCCCCTCTCACCGGCAGAGCCGTCATCAGTCGAGAGGTGTACTGTTCCGATCTTCCTGAACTCGTCAACCAGAAGCAGATCGCTCTGTGACCGTGCTCCCAGAAGGACTTCCGGTTTATAACCTTTTTCCGCAAGTTCAATGCCAAGCTGCAGAAGAGGCGCGACACCGACACCGCCGCCGACGAGCAGAATCCGGCCCGCGCCTTCCGGCATCGGAAAGCCATTGCCGAGGGGCAGCATAAGATTCAGTCGACTGCCTTCAGTCAGGCTCAGCAGCGCAGCAGTTCCTTCACCAGCCAGCCTGACGAGAAGCCAAAGATGATTGGACTGTCGGTCCAGACGACAGATCGAGATCGGACGTCGAAGAAATGTTGTCTTACTTCCGTCAACCGAAACCTGTACAAACTGAC
>JAIDJZ010000043.1:3605-9120 GCA_029051965.1 Paramuribaculum sp.
TATCGGGCTGAGACAGCAGTTCTCAACCACAATAAAATCCTTTATTTCTTTTTTCATGATCGGGGAATGAAATTTATTTTATGCAAAATTAATGATTCCGGCATAGTTTTACAAACGTCAGACCATATAGAAATGATAGAAATGGCGGGACCGCGCAAAGTTTTGCGAAATCCCGCCATATCGTATCATTTGAGGCCGAATATTATCCGATCCACTTCACATAAGCGAAGTCCTGACGATGGGGAAGATTCGGATTGACCGGAACAATGCGGTATGCATAACGGTAAACGCCCGGATCCTTAACCTCATCTGCGAGTTCGTAGGTCACGACATTTCCTTCCTCTGCAACAACCTTGAACGGAGCGACAGAGTGGAGATGTTCAACGCCGTCCTCAACCTGATAGGACACAGATTCGAGACCAAGATCACGGCCAAGACCATTAGTGTCTACCTTGATGCGGACATTGAACTTATTGCCGGTGAAACACTGCTTCGGACCTGAGCCTTCAATGTCAAGCACTCGGACACCATCCCACGCGTCAACGACTTTATTCTTCCAGGCAACGATCTCCTTAGCAAGCGCATAGTCATCGGCCTTGAGCTTGCCGAAACGAGCAGCTTCAGGATCGTAGAAGCGTTCGATATAATCGTCGATCATGCGCTTCATTGTGAAATGAGGTGCGATATGACCGATTGAGCGCTTGATATACTGCACCCACTCGGGCGAATAGCCCTTCGAGTTCTTGGCGAAATAAAGCGGGATAATTTCATTTTCAAGCATGGCGTAGATCGTAGCAGCGTCGAGTTTGTCCTGCTGAGCCTGATCCGTGTACGTACGCTTGTCTGTAAGCGCCCATCCGGCCTGCTCATTGAAACGATAGCCTTCATACCACCATCCATCAAGCACAGAGAAATTGAGCACACCGTTCATCTCTGCCTTTTCGCCAGACGTACCGGATGCCTCGAGCGGACGTGTCGGAGTATTGAGCCAGATGTCAACACCAGTGACAAGACGCTTTGCAACGACCATATTGTAATCCTCGAGGAAAATGATCTTACCGATAAATTCCGGACGACGTGAAATCTCCATGATATGTTTGATCAGACCCTGACCGGCACCATCTGCCGGATGAGCTTTTCCGGAGAACACGAACTGAACGGGGAATTTCTCATTATTAACAATCTTGGCCAGACGGTCAAGGTCGGTGAAGAGAAGGTGAGCACGTTTGTAAGTTGCGAATCGACGTGCAAAACCGATGATCAGAGCGTTGGGGTTGATTTTTTCGAGAACGCTGACAACAGCCGAGGGATCGCCCTGGTTAGCAAGCCATTTAGCCTTGAAGTCACGCTTCACGAAGTTGATGAATTTATTCTTCATCTGAGTACGCATTTCCCAGATAGCCTCATCGGGGCATTCGAAAATGCCGCTCCATGCATTGGGATCGCTCTGATTGTCAAACACCTGTTCTCCCAGATGTTCCGCATAGAAGCTCTTCCATTCGGAAGCAGCCCATGTCGGCATGTGAACACCGTTCGTAACGTAGCCAACGTGGCTTTCTTCCCAGCTGTAACCTTTCCAGATTCCGGCAAACATCTTCTTCGAAACCTCGCCGTGAAGCCAGCTGACACCATTGGCCTCCTGACATGTGTTGAGAGCAAACACACTCATCGAGAAGCGCTCGTTTGTATCAGGATTCTCGCGACCCATATTCATAAGGTCAGCCCACGAAATACCGAGCTTTTCGGGATACTGGTGCATATACTTATAGAAGAGCGACTCGTCGAAATAGTCGTGTCCGGCAGGCACCGGTGTATGAACCGTATAGAGCGACGAGCTGCGCACCATTTCCAGAGCCTCATCGAAATTGAGACCTTTCTCCTGAACGAAATCGACAAGACGCTGGAGGTTGAGCAGAGCTGCGTGACCCTCATTACAGTGGTAGATTGTATTTTCAATGCCAAGACGCTTGAGCATGAGCACACCGCCGACACCGAGAAGATACTCCTGTTTGATACGGTTTTCCCAGTCACCGCCATAAAGCTTATGAGTGATCGGACGGTCGAATTCGCTGTTCATATCGAAGTCGGTATCCATCAGATAGAGCTTCATACGGCCGACATTGACACGCCATACGTGGCTGTAGATGATACGGTCGTGGAAGGGGACTTCGAGAATCATGGGCGAACCGTCTTCTTCAAGAACCTGCTCGATAGGAAGCTGGTTGAAGTTCTGAGGTTCATAGTTGGCAATCTGCTGGCCATCGACCGAAAGCGACTGGGTGAAATAGCCGTAACGATAGAGGAAGCCGACTGCGGTCATGTCTACGCGGCTGTCGGAAGCCTCCTTGATATAGTCGCCTGCGAGTACACCGAGACCGCCCGAATAAATCTTCAGACAGTTGCACAGACCATACTCCATCGAGAAGTAGCTGACCGACGGAATGTCATTGCGCATCGGCTTAGACATATAATCATTGAATGATGCATAGACGCGTTCGATACGGTCCATCATTTCCTTATCATTCTGAATCTCCGACAGACGCTCTGAGCTAAGGCGCTGAAGCACCATCACAGGGTTTTCACCCGTCGAACGCCAGAGATCGGGATTGATGTCGCGAAACAGCGATTTTGCTTCGCTGTTCCAAACCCACCAGAGGTTTTTCGACATTACGTCAAGAGCTTTAAGCCTGTGGGGGAGTTCGGCAATGACTGTTGCGTCATGCCATACAGGAACATTGGTTTGACTAACTTTGATTTTCATCTTATTTTATTAATCAGTGTTTATATTATTCGTAGGTTAATTAATTGCGGGCTGCCGCATTCGACAGCGCTATATCAAATGCTGTTTCATAGAAAGCGGCAAACTGTTCCCACTTCGCGCAGGAAGCTGTTTCGCGTGCTTTCTCTGCAATCTTCTTTTCTTCCGCAGCGCCACATCCGCAAAGGAACTCCAGCGAGCGGGCTATAGACTCTGCGACCATCTCATAATTACTGTCGGTCCGGTCAACCACCACCACTCCGCAGTTCTCAAAGTCATTGGTGAACGTCCGGCAAACCCACTGTCCGAAACCGGACAGCGAAGTTGTGATTGTGGGGACTCCGAAGGCCACACTCTCAAGCGGCGTATAACCCCACGGCTCATAGTACGACGGGAAGACAGTCGCATCCATTCCGATCAGCAGATCATAATAAGGCTTGTTGAATATGCCGTCTGCGCCATTGAGATAGCACGGCGTATAGATAACCGTCACCGTTCCGTTGGGATCAAGCCCGCGCATCCTGCAAAGGATTGCATCATCGCCGGGATTATGGACCGTATGGGTCATATACGGAGATGGCAGATTGGCAGAAACGCCCTCGGCGAGGGATTCAGACAACGCCTGCTGAGGCGCCTCACACCAGGCCGGCACCATTACAAACGCAACTATATCACGTCGATGTTCCTTTGCCGACAGTTTTGCCATTGCATCAAGGAACACATCAAGGCCCTTGTTTCGGTACTCGCAACGGCCGGAAGTCGCCACAAGAAATGCATCGTCACTGATGACCTTTCCGGTCAGGCTGCGCACGACTGTAAGCAACGTTTCACGTGCCGTCTTTCTGGCCGAGGCAAATTTAGTCTTAGCCGGAACAAAGTTCGGCTCAAACCCGTTGGACGTAACGACATCAGGCTTCCGTTCAAGAAGCTGTTCGCACTCGCGGGCCGTGATTTCGCTGACGGTGGTGAAACAGTCCGACTGGTGAGCTGCTGCTTTTTCAAGAGAATGTTTCGACTCCATATTGAGCTCACGCGCCATCTGATCTCCGTTGTAGCCGGCCATATAATCATAGAGAGGCTTTCCGTTGCCGCAGATACTGCGTCCGATGCTCGTCGCATGAGTCGTGAAAACCGTAGCGACTTCAGGCAGACGCCACTTCACATAAAGAAGCCCCATTCCGGTTGTCCATTCATCGAAGTGGGCAATCACCTTCTTGCCGGCAAGCTTGAAATGGTCATAGAGGCTTTCGATCACCAGACCGGCTGCATGAGAAAACGCACAAGCCTCGTCATAGTCTCCATAGGCATGCAGAGAGTCAACGCCGAAACGATTCCACATCTCGCCGTAGAACTCATCCTTTACAGCATACATGCCGTCGAACTTAACCAGAATGGCAAGCGGCTTGCCCGGCACGTCCCAGCGACCGACTCTGACAGAAACTCCGTCAGGGAACTGCGCTGTATTTTTCCAATCTTTTAAAAGTGTTCTGGATTCTTTGAAAAATGGAGAAGGATTCTCTTTTGTCCACACGTCCGGACCGACAAAGACAAGCTTGTCGCCATATAGTTTGTGCAACGTCTTAGACTTGGTGGAAAGAACCGTATAAATTCCTCCAATCTTATTGCAAACCTCCCATGATGTCTCAAACAGCATGTCAAGGTTTTCGTGATTTTCAATCATAAATTTCTTCAACTGAATAAAATTTCGATGCAAAGTTACAACTTTTTTGCCTAAACACCTAAAAACGACGCGATTCTTGTTGAAGATCTTTCGGCGAACACCCCCGAAACCCGCATCAATAGCCAAAAAATCGATAATTCACATTCTCATGATGGCCATCTGAAATCTTTTTGCTATTATTGCATGTTTGTAAATAGAGTTCACACTCATGTTCATCTTGCAAAAACGACCACTCATCCAATTATCCAGCTAAAAAACAACCAATTATGACAAATCAACCCACTGAAACATCCACAAACAGCCCGTCTCAGAAAGAGCTCGACGCCAAATTCATGCAACTCGCGATCGATCTTTCCAACGAAAACATCGACAGCGGAGGAGGCCCGTTTGGCGCTGTCATAGTTAAAAATAACAAAATAATAGCCACAGGTGTCAACCGAGTGACAGCCGACAACGACCCGACAGCACACGCCGAAGTCAACGCGATCCGAAACGCATGTCGCAGCCTTCAGGACTTCTCCCTACAAGGCTGCACGGTCTATTCCTCCTGCGAGCCTTGCCCGATGTGCCTGAGCGCCCTCTATTGGGCACGCGTTGCCCGAATCGTCTTCGGAAACACCAAAGAAGACGCAAAAGCCATCGACTTCGACGACTCCTTCATCTACGGGCAGATCAATCTCGACATCAGCCGCAGATCGCTCCGCTGCGAAAACCTGATGCGCGACGAGGCCAACAAGGTCTTCCGCCGTTGGTCCGAAAAAGACGACAAAGTCCCCTACTGAGCAAATGCGCCGGAGGCAGAACCTCCTCATTATACATTATAAGTAAGTGTTCAAATTTAATTTATACAATCTGCGAGCTTATTTTTTAGCCGATTCCGGTGCGGAGGGAAGGAGAATATCGAGATATTCGACTGATCGACAATCCGGAAGCGGCAGAAAAGAAGCAGCAGATTGTATAAAAGATTTTCGTTCTCTTACTATCGTTTAAATTTGAACTCTTACTTAACTGAATTGGGGTGTTGTGTGCTGTTGTATTAAATTACCTTATCATCGCATCTCTCCGGCGCTTTTTGC
>JAIDJZ010000430.1 GCA_029051965.1 Paramuribaculum sp.
TCGGCCCACCGCGAAGAGAACATCGACACAGAGAAAAACTTCCTCAGCCTCTTCAACGCAATCAACGCCATTGCAGAAAAATACGACATGCCGATCCTCTACAGCTGTCATCCGCGCAGCCGCAACCGTATCGAAAAATCAGGCTTTCAGCTCGACAAGCGCGTGATACGTCACGAGCCCCTCGGTTTTCACGACTACAACTGCCTGCAGATGAACGCTGCTGCCGTAATCTCCGACTCTGGCACACTCCCCGAGGAATCGAGCTTCTTCACTTCTGTTGGTCATCCTTTCCCTGCAGTATGCATCCGCACATCGACCGAACGCCCCGAGAGCCTTGACAACGCCGGATTCATTCTCGCCGGTATCGACGAAAAATCACTTCTTCAGGCTGTCGACACCGCAATCGCGATGAACGCCAACCACGACGACGGCACACCAGTCGATGTCTACGTCGGAGAAAACGTCTCGAACATCGTAGTCAAAATCATCCAGTCCTACGTCACCGTCGTCAACAAAATGGTCTGGCGCAAAGAATGACAGGGAGATAGGATGTCTACGAGAGAGCGATAAATTCTGTTGTAATTCGGCATAACAATAATATGTTTTTTCTGATTATTTTTGTGTTGTTGGTTCTGTTAGAGCTGGCCTATTTTCGTGTTGCGGACCGGTTCAATATTATAGACAAGCCAAACGCACGGTCATCGCACACATCTGTTACGCTACGTGGCGGCGGGATTATCTTTTTGTTCGGAGCATGGCTGTTCTGGGCTTTTTTCGGACTTCAATACTCCTGGTTTATTTTAGGGTTGTCCATGATCGGCCTCATTAGTTTTGTCGATGATATCCGTTCACTGCCCGACAGCGTCCGTCTGGTAGTCCAGTTCTGCGCAATGTTCCTGATGTTCCATCAGTTCGGAATTCTCAATTTTCAGGACTGGTGGATGGTTATGGTTGCGTTGATTGTATGTGTAGGCATAATCAACGCATACAACTTCATGGATGGAATAAACGGCATTACAGGCGGTTATTCGATCGCGGTGCTTCTCCCTCTGATATATCTGAACCAATGTCTCGGTTTCATTGATATGGCGTATCTGTATGTGACCGGACTGAGTCTTCGTGTTTTCTGTTTCTTCAATTTCAGAAAAAAAGCAATGTGTTTTGCGGGGGCTGTGGGGTCAATTTCAATTGCGGTTGTCCTGTTGGTTGCTTTGGGTAAACTGATTCTCAAGACTGAAGATTTCTCATACATCATTTTCATGGCGGTCTACGGCGCGGATACGATTCTGACGATATGCCATCGGATAAAGCTCCGTGAAAATCTCGGAGAAGCCCATCGCAAACATGCCTATCAGCTGATGGCCAATGAGCTGAAGATGCCCCACGTCAATGTCTCGCTTCTCTATATGTTCGCGCAGCTTCTGATCTCAGCTGGACTGATATTCCTGCCGCTCAACCATTATCTGTATCTTGCAATTGTCGTAATCGTCTTGGGCGCGGCCTATCTGCTGTTCATGAAAAAAAACTACCATCTTCACGAATCTTACTTAAAATCAAAAGCATGACAATAGATGACAGACTTCTTGATGAAGTAACGGAACAGGCGGCGGAGAGTCCTCGCCTGCGGATGAACTATAATCTGCACGACAGTCTTGATGCGAAAGCACAGAGGCTGATCAATGTGCTGTTGCCGGGCACGATTCTGCCGATTCACCGCCATTGTCATACGGCTGAGACTTATATCCTCTTGCGAGGCCGGATGAATGTTGTCTTTTATAATGAGATGGGAGGCGAAACAGACCGGTTTGAGCTTGATCCTGTCAATGGTAATTACGGCGTGCAGATTCCTGCCGGACAATGGCACACGATTGAGGTTGTCGAACCGTCGGCAATCTTTGAAGTAAAGGACGGCCCCTATACACCTCTGAGACCGGAGGATATGCTTGACTGATATGGAAAGGATACTGCTTTGTAAACCCAAGATGTGCGGGCGTGAGCTTGATTTTATCAGAGCTGCGCTTGCCGAAGACTGGGCGGTGCCGTTAGGCCCTGACTGTGATGCGTTCGAGCAAGAACTGGAAAATTTTGTAGGAGAGACCAAGCGGGTCGCGGCTTTGGTTTCGGGAACGGCGGCGGTGCATCTGGCGCTGGTTGCGTGCGGTGTGGGCG
>JAIDJZ010000431.1 GCA_029051965.1 Paramuribaculum sp.
TGATATAACTATAGTCAGCGGGAATCCATTTGAATCTACGGCAAGATGTCTTTTTATACCCTTGATTTTCTTTTATTGCTGAGTTTTATCGGACAGCAATAATTAAATTACCTTATCATCGCATCTCTCCGGCGCTTTTTGCCTTGTTCTTCAGTCACGTAGCTACGGCTACGCTCCTTCATCACAAGACAAAAATCACTCAGAGATATGCGACCCCAGCATTAACAATTATTGGGGAACCGGCTCTAAAGGGCTTGTCTGGATTACGTCAGGGATTGAGCAGGTCGGGATTGAAGAAATCGGCGATGTCGCGGGCCTGTTCGAGGGCGAAGGCAGCCGGACTGTCGGGATCGAGAGCAACGGCACGTGAATAGCAGGACATTGCTTCAGATCGATTGCCTGTCCGCCAGTGGATTTTCCCGTGCAGATACCAGAGCCGGCTGTCGTCGGGAGTTTCCTTAAGCGCCCTGTCGGCTTCGGCAATGGCTTCGGCAATGCGGTCTTGTCTGAGGAGTCGGCTGATATGTTCGTAGGTGTCCATAGGATTGACTTTCAAAGAGAATGTAATGAGCGGAAAATTAGGGCTAAAGAACGTTTTTTCGCTGGCGGCAGGAAATTTTTGGGCCTTTTAAGCGTTATTAATAAAAGAGTCCGTCACGCCCCTTTCCATAACAACAAAATTAAGTAAAAATCAGATAGCACCAATGACAGCGCGCAAATTATTTTCAATAGTTCTTGTGTTGGCTTCCGCTCTCGGAACCACTGCTGCAGATCCAACAGCCACAAACTACTCCTGGTCTGACTGTCAGGGAACAGCTTTGCCCTATCCGGTCCCTGAGCATCCGACTGTGTATCCTGATACGCTCAAGCCGGTGATGATCAATCACGTGGGGCGTCATGGCGCCAGGTTTCCCTCGTCGCCACGCAATTGCAACACGCTGCTTGGCGCGCTTGACAAGGCTGAGTCTGCCGGAACGATCACGCCTCAGGGACGCCGGCTGAAGAAACTGACTCAGCGAATCGTTGCGACTGTCAATGGCCGGTGGGGCGCGCTTGATTCGCTCGGAATGGTCGAGCAGCGCGGAATAGCCGCAAGAATGATCGCTGCCTATCCGGAGCTTTTCAGGAATTCACTGGTCAATGCCATATCGTCTTATTCGCCGCGTTGTGTCATGAGTATGGATGAGTTCACCCATCAGCTTACCCGAATGGACAACACCGTCGAGCTTGACCTTGCTTCCGGCCGCCGTTTTTCGCCTCTGATGCGCTTTTTCGACAACAATCCGGCCTACACTGACTTCCGGACGTCAGAGGAACTGAAATCGACGATGCGCAGTTTCATAGCCTCCAACTGTCCGACCGAGCAGCTCAAAAGAGTTCTGGGCAGCGGATTTGATTTCGAAGGCTATTCAGTCGGAGCGACTGATCTGGCGCTGGCTGAATTCTCTGTCCTTGCGGGCATGCAGGCAATGGGGATGAGTGCGAATGTCGCTGAATATCTCAGCGCGCAGGAGCAAAACAGTCTGTGGGCGGTTGAGAATCTGCGTCACTATCTCCAGCATTCCGCCTCGACCCTCTCGACAGTCCCATCGGAAATTGCCGCTCCGCTGCTTGAGGACCTGCTTGCCACTACCGAAGCCTTCATCGCGGGCGACCGCGATGTGGCCAAAGTCAATCTGCGTTTCGGTCATGCCGAGACACTGATGCCTCTTCTGGCTCTGATGCGTCTCCCCGGGTGTTACTATCTGACCAATTATTTCGATACGGTGGCTCTCCACTGGCTCGATTTCAACGTGGTCCCGATGGCGGCCAATATCCAGATGATACTTTTTAAAAGCGATTCAGGGCGCTATTATCTGCGGATTGACCACAATGAGCTTCCCGTGGCGTTCATCCCAAACAGCCGGGCCGTTTATGTCGAGTGGACTGCGGCAAGGGATTATTTCCGGCGCTGTCTGCCGTTAATCTGAAAAAGTCAAGAACATGAAAAGGTTTAGTTTTGCTTTGTCGTTTGCGTCCGTTCTGGGGATTGCTTTGTTTTTTTCGTCGTGTGACACTGGTGGAGATTACCGTAAGTGCGAGGGTGTCGTATGGGCCACCACTTACCATATAACCTACCGGAGTCCGCGCATGCTTGACGATTCGATAATCTCGGTGATGCAGCAGGTCGAGAACTCGCTGTCGCCTTTCGCGGGCAATTCGCTCGTCAGCCGCATAAATATGAATCAGACAGATCTGACCGACTCGTTGTTCCGCCGGATCTTCATTGCGGCCGGAGAGGTGAACCGTCTCAGTGAAGGGGCTTTCGACCCGACAGTGGCTCCGCTGGTCAATCTCTGGGGGTTCGGCTACCGCGATTCCGGTCTTGAGCCGACGCAGGAGTCGATCGACAGCGCTCTGTCACTGACAGGAATTGGCCGTTGCCGTCTTGACGGCGACAGGATTGTCAAGCCGTCGCCGATGACAGAGTTTGATTTTTCGGCAATAACGAAGGGCTATGGATGTGATCTGATCGGCGACATGCTCCGGCGCAACGGATGCGAGGATTTCATCGTCGAGATCGGGGGAGAAGTGACTGTCAGCGGGGTGAATCATCACGGAGAGCCGTGGCGTATCATGATAGACGCTCCGGTTGAGAACGACACAGCTGTTGTCCATAAAAGGATGGCTGTCATCAGCGTGACCGACTGCGGTGTGGCAACTTCCGGCAACTACCGTAACTACCGGTCGACCTCACAGGGGAAAGCATGGCACACGATCTCGACCGTCACCGGGCGGCCGGCCGAGACCGGGACGCTGAGCGCTACGGTCATCGCTCCCGACGCCATGATGGCCGACGCGCTTGCCACGTCGTGCATGGCTATGCCGACTGAAGCCGCGCTTGAGATGATCGGGGGAATCAGTGGTGTCGAGGCTCTTCTTGTGACGATAGGTCCGGAGGGTTATATCATGCACCGCACAGCCGGGTTTCCCTCCGTCGACGGTCAGAGATGAAACGAATGTTGAAAACAGACCGGTGAGGGGGCAAACGGAGGTGTAACTTTGCCTCCGTTATGAGAAAAATAAACAGAATCATCATTCACTGCACCGCCACAAAGGCAGGTCGCAGGACAACGGTCGAGGAAATCGACCGCTGGCATCGTGCACGCGGTTTCCGCTGCATCGGTTATCACTATGTTATCTATCTTGACGGCTCACTAGTCAGAGGTCGCGACGAATCAGAGGCCGGTGCCCACTGCAAAGGCTTCAATGCGAATTCGATCGGAGTCTGTTATGTCGGAGGCCTCGACGCGTCAGGAAAACCGGCCGACACCCGTACGCCTGCCCAGAAAAAGGCGCTTGTCGATCTTGTCGGGCGACTGAAGAGGCGTTTTCCCTCGGCTACGGTTCATGGCCACAACGAATTCGCAGCCAAAGCATGTCCCTGTTTTGATGTGCGCGGTCTCGGTTTCTGACCGGCAGGTCAGGAAAATTCGCGGTCGAGGTCGTCGAACCGGTCGAGGCTTGACTGACCGAAACGAGCCATTTCGCGGCGCACCCGTTCGAGGTCTTTCCTCTCCATGCGACCGCTTTTCGAATAGAATTTGTCGGCGTAGCATATGAGCCTTTCGAGAAGGGTCTGCGGCATGTAGTCGCCGTCCGGGAGGGGGAGCGCCGATGCGGCAATCTCGTCCGCCGTAAGCCCGGAACCGGTATGGCGTTCGGCGACTCTCGCCCACTCTTCGGGAGCTCCTTCCTTACGCAGGATCTCGCCTCCTGCAATTCCGTGGCAGATGTAAGGCAGTTCGCCGTGGCATTCTATTCCGGGAGCATTCGTCCGGCAGATTCCGATGTCGTGGGTCATCGCAGCGCCGATGATGTCTGACTCCTTGAGCGGAAGCTTTTTCCGTTTTGCGACTGCAAGCGCCTCGTCGGCTACAGATCTGCAGTGGCGCAAATAAATATCCCGCAGCTTCGAGGCTGCGGGATAATATTTGTCTATGATTGACTGATAGTCGGTCATTGTGGGTCGGGATTGGATCAGATGTTTTCGATAACAGTGTTCCAGCCGTGGGTGTCTTCTTCCTCGCCGAGCTGGATGCCGCGCAGAAGGTTGTAGAGACGAGTGCTGACAGCTCCCGGATTTCCGTCGGCTGAGATGATGTATTTTTTTCCGGTGTCAATGTCGTCGATCTCGCCGACAGGAGAAATGACGGCGGCAGTTCCGCAGGCTCCGGCTTCTTCGATTTCGGCGAGCTCTTCAACGGTGATGTGGCGTTGTTCGACCTTGATTCCGAGGTCGTCGCAGAGGGCCATTAGGCTCTTGTTCGTGACTGATGGTAGAATCGACTCGGATGCGGGAGTGATGTAGACTCCGTTTTTGATTGCAAAGAAATTGGCAGGACCGCATTCGTCGAGATATTTTTTGTCGCGGGGATCGAGATAGAGCACGGCCGAGTAGCCCAGTTCATGGGCGTGGTTGCCCGATTTGAGGCTTGCGGCATAGTTGCCACCTGTCTTGAACCGTCCGGTTCCTTTGGGAGCGACGCGGTCATATTCGCGCATGATGCAGATGTTTGTCGGCTTGAATCCGGTTTTGAAGTAGGGGCCGACGGGGCTTACGAGGATCATGAACAGATATTCGGTCGCAGACTTGACGCCTACGCTCGGAGTCATTCCGATTTCGAGAGGGCGGATGTAGAGCGACGCACCGCTGCCGTAAGGAGGAATGAAACGGGCGTTGAGCTCGACGGCTTTTCTGACCATCTCACAGAATATCTCGGTGGGCACTGGCTCCATGCAAAGGCCTTCGGCCGAACGGCGGATGCGCTGGGCATTTTCTTCCATACGGAAAACCCGGACCTTTCCGTCGCGTCCGCGAAACGCCTTCAGTCCTTCAAAAATTTCCTGACCGTAGTGGAGCGCTGTGGCGGCCATGTGGATGTTTATGGTGTCTGAGGTCGATACTTCTATTTCGCCCCATTTTCCGTCGCGGTAATGGCAACGGACATTATAATCAGTGGGTACATAACCGAACGGGAGATTAGCCCAATCGAGGTTTAGTTCTTCTTTCATAATCATGTTGGGTTCTATGTTCTGCATTGAGATCTCGGCAAAACTCAGCTGCAAAGTTAAGAATTTTATCAGGAATATTTCCCCGACGGCACAAAAAACTCTCTTTTGTGCCGCTGAGGAGGGGAGGCGGGGTAAATGCCGTCCGACCGTCCGGCGCGATCAATCATGCCGGACGGTCGGAGTAGAAACGCCACAGAGGGAGTGGTTGTTCGGTGTATGCTATATTGACAGAATGAATGTCTCGGCCCAGATTGTGGCGATGCCTGCCAGATAGCCCGCGAAGGCGAGCAGAGTGATCCGTCGGGCATACCACATGAACGGAATCTTCTCGATTCCCATAGCGACAACTCCGGCAGCCGATCCGATGATCAGCAGGCTGCCGCCGACTCCGGCACAGAAGGTCAGAAGGTGCCAGAAAAGGCCGTCGCCGATAAAGAGGGCTGTGTAGGCCGGATCGGCCGAGGCGGCGATGGCGGCTTCGGTTGCCACAGGATACATGTCCATGCAGGCTGCGACGAGCGGCACATTGTCGACGATCGACGAGAGGACTCCGATGATGCCGCTGATGAGATAGACATCATGGAAGTTGTCGTTGAGCCACATGGCGAGCTGCGAAAGAATTCCGGCCTGGCCGAGTGCTGCGACCGACATGAGGATTCCGAGGAAGAAGAGAATGGTCGACATGTCGATGTTGCGGACAACCTGCGAAATGCGTCCTTCGATTTTTCCGTCAAGATCATAGTGGTGGACGATCAGTTCGGTAAGTAGCCAGAGAATGCCGAGCGAAAGCAGGATGCCCATGTATGGCGGCAGATGGGTGGTGGCTTTGAAGACGGGAACGAAAAGGAGTCCGGCCACACCGCATATCAGAATAAGGATCGAGAGTTTGCGGTGGTGTTCGGCCAGCGAATAGCCCTTGCGTTCGTCCTGGGTGTTGAGCGATTCCATCGGAGCCGGTGCGATCATGAATGATGCAATGAATGTCGGGACAATGACCGATACGATCGACGGGATGATCAGGTTGACGATCAGATCGACAGACGAGACGTAGTTTTTCATCCAGAGCATGATTGTCGTGATGTCGCCGATCGGCGACCATGCGCCTCCGGCGTTTGCCGCCAGCACGATCACACAGGCGAAAATCCAGCGTTCTTTCTGGTCGCTAAGCATCCGGCGGAGCATCATGACCATGATGATCGTCGTTGTCATGTTGTCGAGAATGCTCGAAAGGAAGAAGGCGACGAATGCCAGAATCCACAGCAGACTCCGCTTGTTGCCGGCCCGCAGGTTTCTGACAATGATGTTGAAGCCGCCATAGCGGTCGATCAGTTCGACGATCGTCATCGCTCCGATTAGGAACACGACAATCTCGCAGGTGTCGCCGAGCGAGAGCACGAGGTCTTCCGAGAGGTTGGGGTCATGGGCGGCAACGGCATAGACAGCCCATAGGGCGCCGCACATGATCAGCGCGAATGTGGCTTTGTTGATGCCCAGAACATGCTCTGAGGCAATCAGCAGATAGCCGATGATGAAGATAATCAGCAGAGTGGTAATCATTTTTCCTGTTCAGATAAGGTGGTTTGACTGGATATATAGATGAATGGTAAATAAACTTTTCTGCAATTGAAAACATGGAGCCCCGCCCATGAGGATGCCATTCGTAGTCAGGCGATCCGTAACTCCACAAAGTTACACAATTTTCAGATGTCGCAGCAAATCTTCGAGGCCTTTTCTTTAAAAAAAATGCCGCAGAAAAAACAGTGGTAAAATAGGTCCTGAAAAATGCATGCGGGATGTGCCGGGCAGCCGCTTTTTGATAATCTTATTAACATTGGCCGAGTTAAGAGTGAAAAAAAGTGTGAGATTTTTGGCTATTTCATGAAAAAGTTGTTACTTTGCACTCTGTTTTGTGGCTCATCCTGTAAAGCTGTTAAAAATGATGCGCTTAGCAGTGATATGAGACTGAGATGGCGGCCACGAAGCGAGTCTGAAAAGAAATAAATATAAAGTTTAATAGAGCTAAGTAACAGAACAACAGCCATGTCAAAGATTTGTCAAATTACAGGCAAGAAAGCAATGGGCGGCAACAATGTGAGCCACTCAAAGCGTCGTACGAAGCGCAAATTCAACGTAAACCTCTTCAACAAGAAGTTCTATTGGGTTGAACAGGATATGTGGATCACGCTGACCATCTCGGCCAACGGACTTCGTACAATTAACAAAAACGGACTTGATGCAGCCATCAAAGAAGCCGTAAAGAAGGGTTATTTAACTGAAATCAAATACTTAGATTTATAAGAAGATGGCAAAGAAAGCTAAAGGTAATCGCGTGCAGGTTATTCTTGAGTGCACCGAACACAAAGCAAGCGGAATGCCCGGAACTTCTCGCTATATCACTACCAAGAACCGCAAGAACACAACCGAGCGTCTCGAACTTAAGAAATACAATCCGATTCTCAAGAAAGTAACCGTTCACAAAGAAATTAAATAATAATCCTCTGAGATATGGCAAAGAAAACCGTCGCATCGCTTCAGAAGGGTGAAGGCCGCACCTACAGCAAGGTTATCAAAGTGGTTAAATCGCCCAAAACCGGTGCTTATACATTCCAGGAACAAATGGTGCCCAATGACGCCGTTAAAGATATTCTGAAATAATATCCTCCTACCTCGAAATTTACTCTATAACCATAACGAGAGCGCGTAGAAAGAGATTTTCTTTTTGCGCGCTCTCCGTATCTAAGAGAGAGGTTTTGATTTAAACCGCGACAATAAAAAGAATGAATGGTGTAAACTTCAAAATACACTCTCTAAAATAATCGCAGAGAATTAGTATATATCCGTCAGAATTTGTTAGCTTTGCAGTATTTCCGTCTGGGTGATAACGATAAAGCCGGAAGAGCATCAGTCTTCTTTCGGGATGATGCCGGAAATTAGTAACACTTTTTTAATACATAAGCCATGAAAAGAATCCTTCTTGTTCTATCCGTAGTTTTGTTTGCAATCTTCGCTGTTTCGGCTCAGAGAGCCTCGGCAAAGAGATCTTCAAATGGAAAAGTCTTCACAGAAACAGGAGTTAAACCGCTGACGCAATATGCGCTTGTTCAGGTCTTCGACGACGGTCTGGGCGTGGGGTTCAGAAGTAATATGGGAGCGTTGCTGAAGTCTATCGGATTTAAAGTGATGACCTACAGACGTCCGGCGCATCTTGATGAGATGGACGCGGCCTTACGTCTTAAGGCTACTCGCCGCGGAAGCGGAGGACTCACCGTTGTCGAGTTCTATGACGGAGAAGACCGGACCTGCACCATTGATTTTGCAAATAAGGGCGAAGCCGATAACTTCGTCAAGTCAATGCAGCTTTCCGGCTACAGACTGGAGAACGGCATCTATTCCCATCCCTCTAACGACGACGGACCCGGCCGAATCTACGTGAGAGTAACCGGCAAGAAAGTCAAAATAATGTGCCCTTTCGAAATGTTGCCGTATAATTTCTGAGATCGTCTCTGTCTGGTGAAATAAAGTTTTTGGCCGTGCTTTGTGCTGAGTTTAAATAAAATTCAGTGCATTGTGAAACTTTTTTGTTAAATTTGCGTCCAATGTAGAAAATGGATGTAAATTCTCACGCTTTTTGAAATATCACTAATTATAAAATCATATTAAATCAATCAAAATGAAGAAATTCGCAAGATTTTTTTCGCTCCTGCTGGTGGTGCTGATGCTTGCGCCTGCGATGGCCACGGCTCAGCAGATGCCTCAGATTCCACCGATGGGAGTTGACCCGGAAGTGCGTATCGGCACGCTTCCGAACGGGCTGACTTACTACATCCGTCACAATGACTATCCCAAGGGACAGGCCGAATTCTATATCGCTCAGAAAGTGGGCTCAATTCTCGAAGAAGACGACCAGCGCGGTCTGGCCCACTTCCTCGAACACATGTGCTTCAACGGCACTACTCACTTCCCCGGCAACTCACTGGTCAAGTATCTCGAGTCGATCGGTGTGAAATTCGGCGCCCATCTCAATGCCTACACCGCTGTAGACCAGACGGTCTATAACATCTCCAAAGTGCCTACAGCCCGAGAAGGTTCGCAGGACTCCTGTCTGCTCATTCTCCATGACTGGGCCAACGACCTGCTGCTCGAACCGGCGGAAATCGATGCCGAGCGAGCAGTCATCCATGAAGAATGGCGTAGCCGCACAGACGGTCAGAGCCGTATTCTCGAGCAGCTGCTTCCCCGGATCTACCCCAACAGCAAGTATGGTTACCGCATGCCGATCGGAACGATGGAAGTTGTCGACAACTTCCCCCATAAGGCGCTTCGCGATTACTATGAGAAATGGTATCGTCCCGACCAGCAGGGCATAATCGTGGTCGGCGACATCGATGTCGACCGTATCGAAGGCAAGATCAAGGAGATGTTCTCGGACATCGAAATGCCTGTCGAAGTGGCCGAACGCGTCTATCTCCCCGTAGATGACACCAAAGGCACAATCTATGCTATCGGCCACGACAAAGAGCAGACCCGTTCGCTTGCCCAGCTGATGATCAAGAGTGACGTCATGCCGCGCGAGCAAAAAGGAACAATGCTCTATTACGTTGAGGACTATATTCAGGAGATGATCTCCAATATGCTCAACACCCGTCTGAACGACATCTCGTCGAAACCCAATGCTCCTTTTGCCGGATCAGGAGTCTATTTCGGTAATTTCTTCCTCGCCAAGACCAAGGATGCGATGACTCTTGCTGTTCTCGCAAAGGATTCCGCCGAACTTCCTTCTGGAATGGCTGCTGCCTATCGCGAACTGCTTCGCGCTGCGCAGAGCGGATTCACTGTGACTGAGTTCGAGCGTACGAAAGCCGAATATCTCTCTCGCGCTGAAACAGTCTACAACAACCGCAATAAACGCGAAAACGCATCATTCGTGTCATCGTATGTCAACAACTTCCTCGACAACACCCCCATTCCAACGGCCGAAGAAAGCTACGAGACAAAAAAACAAATAGTGGCAATGATTCCCCTCGAAGCAATCAATGCCACTATAAAGGAGATGGTTACACCTGACAACCGCGTGCTGCTCGCGTTCCTTCCCGATGCTGCCGACGGAGTTTATCCGACCGAAAAGGATTTTGCCGACGCTCTTGCTTCTGTCGATGGCGAGACAATTGAACCCTACAAGGAAGAGGTGAAGGCCGAACCGCTCATTCCCAATCTTCCGAAACCCGGCAAAATCAAAAAAGAGACAACTCTTTCGCAGTGGGATGCTACGGAATGGACTCTCAGCAACGGTGTGAAAGTGATCGTCAAACCGACCAAGTTCAAAGACAATGAGATCTTCTTCTCGGCAATTGCCGTCAACGGAACCGCTGCCGACAAGAAAGTTTCTGTCCCGAACATCAAATTCCTTCCCTATGCTCTGGGACAGTTCGGTCTAGGCTCATACTCCAACTCTGATCTTCAGAAGTATCTTTCAGGCAAGCAGGCAATGCTCAATTTAGGTATGAGCAGCTACAGCCGCACGGTTTCCGGCTATTCTACGCCCAAGGATCTGCCCACTCTGATGGAACTCATCTACATGGGATTCACCAATGTGAATTTCACTCCCGAAGAGTTTGAAGCGCTTCAGAGCACATTTGCCGGCTCTCTCAAACACCAGGAAAAAGACCCGCAGTTCATTTTCCAGACCAAGCTCTACGAATCGCTCTTCCCCAATAACCCCCGTCTGCGTGCGATCACAGCCGAGGATGTCACCGCCGCTGACCGTGCAGGCATTGTCGAACTCGTGGGCAACATGACTGCCAACGCTGCCGAATACACCTTTGTGTTCATCGGCAACGTCGATCCCGCAACTCTTCGTCCTCTCGTCGAACAGTATATCGCCACTCTTCCTGCCGATGCTAAGAAAGCTCGCAAGAAAGTGCAGGGCTACGACAAGAACTATGAACAGGTTTCCGGAACAGGTGTCGACACTTACACTACCAAGATGGAAAATCCGCAGACCTGGTGCTACATCACTGCTTTCGGCAGCGAGCCTTACACATCCAAAAACGCTCAGCTCAGCGCTATCGCCGGACAGATCCTTTCGACTCGACTCGTAGAGATCGTCCGTGAGAAGGAAGGTGCTGTTTATTCGATTTCGGCTTCCGGTTCGATGGACCGCATAGCACCCCAGAATGTAGAGATCGTCAGCGCATTCCCGATGAAGCCGGAGAAAAAAGCTGCGGTTCTTGAGATCATCAAGGGGCAGATCGACGACCTCGCAAACAATGTCAGCCAGGCCGAACTCGACAAGCAGAAAGAGTACTATGTCAAGAGCTTCAACGAACGTCGCGAACGCAACAACGGATGGCTCGGTGGCATCAACGGCTGGTTGCTCAATGGTGTCGACACATTCAACGGTGACATCGAAACCCTTAACGCAATCACAGTCGATGACGTGAAGAACTTCATGAAAGTGCTCAACAAGCAGGGCAACTATCGCGTTGTCATTCTCGATCCGGAGCAGTAATCTTTTGATACTCCGATAGAATCAGGGCGCTGTGTCAAAATTCTGAATTTTGACACAGCGTCTGTTATTTTCTGCCGGATGGCGAGGGTGCTGTCAGAATGGTTCAGCCGGTAGAAGCATGAGGGTGAGGGTGATGGGAGTTGACTGTCGTCAATGACCGAACCTGAATCCCTCAGGCGACGACCCGGATGAGCCGTTATGACACACCCTCCCTTTTTATGTCCTTTCTGGAGCGCTCCTGTCAGAATGGGTAGCCGATGGCAAGGTGGAATGCGAGCCCGTCTTTGAAGCGGGGGATATTGTAGTAGCCCGATTTGCCTGTGGCATAGGGGGCGTGGATTCCGATTCCGAGGTCTCCGCGGACAACGAGCATTCCGATGTCGAGCCGCAGTCCGACGCCGGTTCCGGTCGCGAGATCGCGGAAAAAAGTCGATCCTTTCAGCAGACCTCCCGGACGGTCCGGGTCGCTTTTAAGCAGCCAGACATTTCCGGAGTCAAAAAAGACAGCTCCGTGGAGCGGGCCTATGATCGGGAAGCGGTATTCGACATTGAATTCGAATTTGAAGGTTCCTGCCTGGTCGAAATAGCCGTTGATCTGATTGGCTGGCACCCGGTAGGAGCCGGGACCGATTGAGCGTACGGTGAAAGCGCGCACCGAGTTTGCGCCTCCGCAGTAGAACTGCTCGGCATATGGAACAACGGATGAGTTGCCGTAGGCATGGGCCGCACCGACAGCCACACGGCTGACGAGCCAGTGGTCGCCGTGGCCGAGACGGCGGTTGTAGACGAGCTGTGTCGTGCCTTTGATGAACTGGGAGAAGGGAGTGCCGAACAGCTCTTTTTCCCCTTTTTTGCCGCACAGCTCATAGATGCCCCAGAAGATATTGCCGGCTTCGATGACCGAGAATTGCCAGTTGAGCTGGTTGTTGGCGTCGAAGTCGCGGTCATAGACATAGCTGAATGCCATCTGGGGAATGAACTGCGAGCGGAAACTTTCGGCAATGGCGCGGTTGGCGTTCATGATCGAGTCGAACTCCGTCGTTGTCCTCATCAGTTTGGTGTAGGTCAGCTTGAAGAGGGTCAGCGAGTTTGTCACATGGCGGTTGACGCGCCAGTCATAGACGATTCCGGTGTTGAACTGGGCCATGTTGAAATAGTGGGGACGGTTGAGCAGGTCGGCGCCGAGACTGATGCGTGTCCAGTTCAGTTCGCGGCGGCTGCGCGGAATGAAGCGTGGTGCAAGCAGCCGCGGGAAAGCGAGGGTCGATGATAGTCCGACCTCATAGGAGTTGAAGATTGAATTGCGTCCGTGGCCGGTCTGCCATTCGTAGGACCCGTGGAGATCAACGCTAAGCTGTTCGGCGCCTCCGAAGAGGTTTTTGTTGGTCAGACGAAGGTCTACACCCGGGCCGAGATATGAGTTGGATTTCGACGTCACGTTGACTTCGGCCGAGGCTTCGAGCGGTTTGTCGAAAGTGCAGTCGATCTCGACATTGAGGATTCCTTTTTCAGTTGAGTCCGGGATGGCGTTGATCTCGATCGCATTGAAAATGCCGAGGCGCGAAAGGTAGGTCTGTGTCCGGTTCATGTCGGCAACAGAAAAGCGTTTTCCTTTGCGGAAGGTGATGCACGACGGGATCAGACTGTCGCGCAGATGCATCGGCTGCATTTTCACGACCTCTCCGCGGCGGGTGTCGATGGTGTCGGGCGTTCCGCCCCCTTCGTTGCGGTGGATCGTTGTGACGATTCTGCCAGTGCGGTAGGAGTCGAGAGCGAATGAGGGTATGTTGTTGGCGATGTCGAGGCGCAGTGCTATCGCGCCGCTTCTGATCGTTGAGTCGGCGAGATATTCGATATATTCCGGGCGGAAGAAATAGTAGCCGCGGTTGCGCAGCGCGTTGGCAATGTTGATTCTCGCTGTCGAGAGCGAGTCGACGCAGTAGCGCGATCCTGCTTTCAGGTAGTGCTGGCGCATGGCGATCGAATCGATGGCATGGTAGAGCGCGCAGGTGTCGGGCAGCAGCTCGACGGTGTCGATCGGGTAGGCTTCGCCGGGATCGACCTTATAGAGTATGCGGGCTTTTTTAGGGTTTTTCCCTTTGACAAGCTCATAGGAGGCGCGTCCGCGGAAATAGCCGTTGTTGTCGAGCATCTGGTCGATCATGTGGACCCGCACTTCGGGGCGTACGTCGGAGATCAGAACCGGCTCGGAAACGAGTTTTTCATAGAGCCAGTGGCGCAGGCCCTTTGGCGGATTCGGCCAGTTGTTGTAGACCCACAGGCCGAGCGGGAAAGGCCACCGGACGTAGGGGGAATAGAGAGCGTTGTTCGGTTTGACGTTGACAACGTCGAAGATGTCGGACGTGAGCGATCCCGGAAGACGGACTGAATCGGCGACCTGATAGTCGATTTTCTTTACTCCGGTGTAGAGTATGTCGTCCGGACCGAGACGTCTGGTTGTCGAGCAGGATGATGCGACCGCTGTCAGGAAAAGGGCCAGCAGTCCATAGAGCATGTGTGTTCTATTTGATCGAGTCGGTTTCATTGACGGGTGCTTTAGGGGTTTTGGAAATGACAGTCGGCTTTGGGGAGCGTTTGCGGAACCGGAAGAGGTCGCGCAGGGAGTTGAGTTTCCGTTTCATGACGAAACCGACACCGGTCTGCGTTATTTCGCCTTCGAGAATGCTTTCATAGCCCACGTGGCGGAATAGTCTGACGTACATCGAGCCGCTCCGGTTGAGCATATATTCGAACGAGATGTCGTTGATCAGGTTCTGCGAGAAGTTCTCGTCGGCATTGGCGTCGGTCGAGTAGTTGCCGCCGATGACGATCTTGAACCGGTCGTCGAAGAGCGATTTCGACACGCGGTAGCTGTAGCTGGTCGTTGTCGATTTGCTTCCGTCGGTGGTTGTGTCGTACTGGTCGATGCCGAAGGATATGTCGCCCCCGCGGATATTGTTGGCGGCCCATGTGTTGAGTTGCGAGGCGAGGAATGAGTAGAGCGGGTTGCCCGACAGATTGGCGCTTGCTTTGGTTCCGGGACCTGTGTACTGGTTGTAGAGAAGCATGTTCATCGCCTGGTTGGCACGTTGTTCGGGGCTCATTGACGCCAGTTCGTTTTCGATCGTGATGTCGTCGTCGGTCGACAGGTTGAAAGCGACGTTGAGATTCTGAAGAGTGTTTGTTATTGAGAGGATCACGTCGAAGTTGACGAGACGCGAATTCTGTCCCTCCTGCGTGACGTTGGCTTTGATGCGGTCGGTCGCGGTAACGTTGAGCGATGGATTCAGGATGTCTCCGTTGAAGGCGACATAGCTGCCTTCGCTGAAAGTGAAATTCTTTTCACTCATGATCGACATGTTGACTCCGCCGGTGTTGATTGACGGGGTGTAGCGCACGAATCCCGAGTTGATGGTGAAGCGGCCGGTCATTCGCCCGTCGCCGTTGAGAGGGGTGAGGGTATAGGAGAGGTTGCCGGCGCCCTGGATCGAGACTTTGTTCTTGCCGTCGGTCGAGAGATCGACGTTGATTGTCGAGCCTTCCGAAATTGCGAGGTTGGCGTTGAGGAACAGTGACATCGAGTTGTTGACGAGCGAATCGGCGTGGGCAACGCTCGCTGTGTCGGCAAACACGACGAAATGGACCATGTCGTCCGACGAGCGCGAGGATAGACTCTGCTGGGCGTCAGTCATCACGTAGGTGACGTTTGTTCCGGACAGTATGTTGAGCGAGGCATCGACTCTCATGAAGCCGAGATTGCCTTTGGCAGATGCGTCGATGTTGACAAATGCTTTTCCGTAGACATCCGCTCCGGCGCGCGCTCTGTCGGATTTGACGATCTGCATGTCGGCCGCCTTGAGGGTCAGGTCATAGTTGATGTCGGAGATCCGGCGGGCGTCGACGGTGCCGTTGATGAACAGCGGATTGCTGTTGAGTCCGGAGATGGTGAAGTTGCGGAAGCGGACCACATTGCTGTCGACCGGGATTTTCTCTTCCGAGAAGGCGTAGGAGGCGCCTGTCATTCCGACTTTCACTGCCGATGAGTCGAAATCGAGATAGCCGTTGAATACCGGGTTGGCCATGTCGCCGCTGATTTTCATGTTGCCGTTGAGCACTCCTGACAGCTGGGCTACATCTTTCGGGAGGAACGGATTGGCGACACGGAGCGGCAGCCGGATCATGTTGAAGTCGAGCAGGAAGGGGCTTGTCGAGGTCGAGTCGTTGAGTGCGCCGGTGGCAGTGATGACTTTCTGTCCGTCGATATTAAGGGCGACGTCGGCATGGAGCGCGCGGGTCTTGTTGTCGTTGGCAACGTTGACGTCGAGGTTGAAGGTGCCGACGCGTTCGCGTCCGTAGTAGAGGTTGTTGAGGTCGACGGTCCCGTTTCCGGTAATCTCGCTTGAGGTCCAGCGGAATCTGAGGTTGGCGTCGACGTCTCCTCTGACCGGAGGCGCGAAGGGTGAGATCGAAAGCCATTCCTGGAGGTTGATGTTGGCCAGACGCACGATGACGTCCTCCTGACGGTGGTTTGTCAGGCTGTCTGTATGTTCGGCCTGGTCGGTGTAGATCTGCAGGTAGCTTGAGTCTGACATGACTTTGAGGTTGGCGTCGAGGTGACGTTCAACGAAGTTGTAGGCGAGGAGGTTGTCGCTGTTGATTGTCCATTTCTTATAGGCGATCGTCGGGTTTGAAGGAACGAACCTTACGCTTACTGTCGAGTCTGCCACGGCGGCATTGAAGCCGATCATGAAGCCCTGATCGCCCTTTATGTTCGACTGGCGGATCATGGCCGAGATCTTGTCGTCGGCCAGATAGCCGTTGAGGGTGACATGAGCGAAATCGTCCATTGTGCCGGGGCGGTTGTCGACGCGGGCGTTGTAGACGAGGTATTTTCCGTGTTGGTTGGCATCTAACCTTATGTTGTCGAGCTTGGTCGAACCGGATCTGAAACCGTTGACTACAGCGTGGAGACTGATCAGCGAGTCGTTTGAGAATGCCAGATGAGCATTGTCGAGCTCAATTCCCGAGGTGGAAGCCATGTAATTGTAGGCAGGATTGTTCTGTCCCATATCTATGCTGAGAGCCATCTGCGGGAGGGCAGTCTGCAGAGAATCGACATTGACTTCGCGGCGGGCTATCTGACGGTTGACAAGGGCAGTGGCCTCCGGAATTTTTCCTATGACGGACATGAGCGACGAGAGCGCGGTCATGTCGGCTGTGAGATCGCCCGAAGCGAGAGTGGCGTGGGTCAGCGAATCGGTCGACGATAGTCTGGCCGTCAGCGACGGAACGCTGAAATGGAGCGAATCCATTGTCCAGTCGAGGTCGTTGAGGTCGAATTCGGCGTCGATGTCGCCTGAGCGCGGGTAGTAGGAACCGGTTGTGTATATTGTGGCCGAGCCGTTCATTGGATTTTTGAAAAACCGCATCTCTTCGAGATCGAGGTGGCGGATGTCGGATGAGAGGTCCCACTGGTAGCCGCCGTTGTTGAACGTGGCTGCCAGATCGGCGTCGAAATCGGCGAATGTGTTGTCTGAGACGACGTCGGCTGTGAGACGGCAGGTATCGACCAGGGCGTTCAGACGGATATTGCCGACTGTCGCGCCGTTGTAGTCTACGGAGTGGAGGTCGACTGCCGCTTTTATTCTTGTCTTGCGCGAGGCGGGGTTGTAGCCGTGGCCGTCGAGATCTATGTCGGCGGTAAGGTTTCCGACTCCGAGCGACGGCATGAACGCGCCCACCGGAAAGCTGACTGTCCGGAGTCTGGCGGTGTAGCCTTCGGATCTGGCGTTCCAGCGGCCGTCGAGAGCGAGCCGGCCGGCTGATGTGCGGACATCGATGTCGCCGTCGATGTTGCCCGGACTGTAGGCTATCGATCCTTTGAGAGTCATCGGAGGAATGTTGAAACTGCTCGCTGTCCGGCCGGGCAGAATCCGGTTTTTGACGGCATTGATTTTGCCGAGATTTCCGTTCAGATCAACGTTGCCTTTCATTTTGTTGAAATCAAGTGGATTGCTGACGTGGCCTTTGGCGTTGAGGCTGATGTAGCCCGGAAGGTCGGCGACGAGCCGGTCGACAGCGAGTGACGAGGCTGTCCCATGTATGTCGGCGTTGAGTCGCAATCCGGCAGAAGCTGGAAACGAGCTGATTATGTTTCCGAGCGACGGCATGAAGCTGACGGCGTCCTGAAGAGCGATTATTCCGTTGGCCTGTAGGCCGAGTGGCAGTTGCGGATCGGTCATTATGTTGCCTATCCCCATTGATGCGTCGAGATAGAGGTTTGAACGGGAGGTGGCGATGTTGAAGTTTTCCGCTTTCATCACCGTTGAGTCCATAGAGAATGTTCCGGAGGCCATCAGGGGTATTCCGCAGCGTTCTTCGGCAGCGAGGTGTCGGAGCGGCACGCGGATTGATGTGCCGCGGTTGTAGAAAGAGTCGACTTCCAGCACAACGTTTCTGACAGCGATGTAAGCGGGGTCAAATCCCGTGGCCGGAATTGCTCCGCGGGTCGCATAGAGACCATCGCGCGCGGTCAGACTAAGTTTGCGTGCGGTGATTGTCCAGGGTTCGGAGTCGGCCGTGTTTTCGCTCGAGTCTGTCCGGATGACGGGGTGTTTGCTGAGATAAACGGGGTCTGGTGTCAGATAGGCGGCTGACACGGAATCGACCGATAGCTCGCTGACTTCGATGAGGCGTCGGCCGGTGTCGATATGTCCGCTCTTGAGAGAGGCTTCGCCGATTTTTGCGCCGAGAGAGTCAATGACCGGAAGCATGTTCATCCGGTAGGTGATGTTGCGCAGTCTGATGTCGCCGACGTCGATCCGCAGCGGTCGCGATGCAGCGGTGTCGGGCGGTGTCGTTTCGGTTGTGTCCTTTATCGTCAGCTCCACGTCAGCTCCGTCAAGAAGAGCATCGTTCAGCGCGATTCTCGAGAATGAGAGAGGAATGTCGGTGTCGTTGGCCGAAAAGTTGTCGATGCGAGCTTTCAGATAGAGGACGGAGTCGGGCGTTCCGAGACGGTAGGTCGCGTCCGACAGGCTGACCGAACGGATCTCGATCTGTTTGTGGAGGAGGGGGAGGAGTCCGACGCTGACGCGGGCATTTCCGGCTGTCAGCAGAGTGTCGCCGGAGGCCTCGGCCACACTTAGCGAATCGACCTGGAGATTGAGCGGGAAACGCAGTCGCAGATAGCTGACATCAATTGTCATTCCCGTTGATTCATGGATCTTCTCAATCGCTATGCGGCGGGCGAAGTCCTGGATGAACGGAACGTAAAGCAGGAACGGGAGCGCGACGCAAAGAGCTGTCAACCCGATGAGGGCCAATAGAACTATTTTAACGGATTTTTTCCACACGGATGTCTTCACAGTGATGAATGAATTCAGAAACAGTTAAACCTACACTGTGATAACGTTTCTTTAAATAGTTATGTTTTGAATAATGATGTGGAATCGTAAAGAGGGTTAGTGGGAGAGAGTCTCGGACGTCAGTAGCTGCGTCAATAGCTGCGTCAATACCATGTGACACCGTTGGAGAGCGACGAGCGTTTGTCGTATTTCAGGTCGGAGAGCATCGACGAGTTGACCGAAATGTGGAAGTTGTAGGACTTGTAAGGTCCGACAGGCACGAAGCTTGCGGTCATCGTGAAACAGTGGAGGTCACGTGAGACATTGCAGTTCATGTAGGCAAGTTTGCCGGTGTCGAAATTGTAGCTGGCCGTGAAGCTGAAGTTCCAGTTTTTCGTCGGACGGATGTTGCCTGACAGCGACAGGTTCTGGGTGATCTTGCCGTCATATTCCATCTTCGCTTTGTTGAACGCGCCGTAGCCGTAGCTGACGGAGTAGTTCATTGTCAGCGACCATGGGACTTCCCACTTCATGTAGCCGTCGGAGTTGAAATCCATGTCGGATTCCTCGCCGTCGTGGGCACCCAGCCCCGGACGCTGAGCCGCCGCCCGTTCCCGCAGATCCGGCACTTTGCTGTTTTCCTTCTCGTCGGGATCGTTTTTCTTGTCTTTCGGCTTGCGTTTGAATGTGTCGTTGTTGAATGTATAGCTGAATGAGGTTCCGGTGCTTGAGAGTCGTCCCCATCCTTTGCCGGCTTTCCAGCGCGGGATGTTGACGCGCACCGGGTTTCCGGCCGAGTTGAGCTGATAGGTGTAGACATCCCAGACGGCCGAAAGATTCAGGTTGAAGTTCTTGACGAGCCGGAGCATGATCGAGGTGTTGAGGTTGCTCCAGTTGAGAGAGTCGGCCGCGAAGTTATAGCTTTGCGAGATCGAGAAGTTCTCGATGAGAGAGACTTTCTTCTCCCCGATGCTGTCGTTGTCGGTCTTCACCTTCATTTCGAGGTTGTTGGCGAGCGAGAAGTTGACCATTCCGGTTTTTCCCTGCCCCGGCACTCCGAACAATGAGTTGGGGAAGTAGGAGTAGACCTGTTCGTTGAGTTCGCCGTTTGCTCCCGGACGCATGTATCTGCCATAATATCCGAAGAATTTTGAGCTGAAGTCGGGCGAACCGGAGAAGCTGACTGTCGGCGTCATGACCCAGCGGACCATTTTCACTTTGTCGCCGAGGAATTTCATCGGGCGGAAGAAACCGTAGACTTTGGTGTCGAGCGAGACAGAGGCGTTGAAGTCCCAGACATTGTAGAGGCTATAGGTCGTGTCGCAGACTTCCGCTGCGGCGTTGGGATCCCACTGGCGGCGCACTTTTGAGGTGTACATGCGGTCGGTCAGATTGACCGACGGGGTAAGGTTGAAGTATTTGAGCACACTGAATGTCGCCGAAACCGGTATGTTGTGGCGCATGCCGTTGCGCCAGTCTTTGATCAGACTCTTCTTGAAGAACTGGTCCTGTTTGGCGGTCAGCGAGTTGTTGAACTGTCCGGAGTAGGACAGACGGATCTTTTCATACCATTTTTCCGCTCCGACAGCTTTTTTGCGCTTGAACGGGTAGACCTGCGAGAGCGAGATCGTTATGTTCGGGAATGAGACGGCAAGCGTCGAGTCCTGGCTTCTCTGGGCAACCGATGCATTGCCGGAGAATGACCATTTCGATCCCGGCGGACGGTAGGTGAAGTTGACCGACGAGCTCTTGGTGTTTTCGGTGAACGAGTTTGAATAATAGCTCGACAGATTGTTGCGGGAATAACCCGATGTCGTGAAGTTGACCGATGCCGAGAAGTTGAAGATCGGATTGGCTTTGGCATCCTGCGAATGATTCCAGAGCACCTGGAAGTTTGTCTGTTTCGAGTAATCGGGCAGACCTTTGTCGCCGAGGATGGTTTTCAGGAAGCTGATGTCGAATGATCCTGAGTACTTGTAGCGTTTGACATAGGCCGAGCGGGCCTGCAGACCCCATGAGCCCTTTGTGTAGATCTCGCCGGTTAGCGCGAGGTC
>JAIDJZ010000432.1 GCA_029051965.1 Paramuribaculum sp.
GCCTCCAGCATACCTCCGCCCAACGAACGCGCATAGAGATTGACCTCAGGCTCGCCTCCGCGAAACATCCTCCAGAGAATCCCATCGACACGCTCGGCGAGCGAATCCGCATCACTTCCCGCAACACGCTCCGTTCCCGAAGCAATCCAGGGCATGCCGGCATCGATCGACTTCATCATCGGAAGATCCTCCGGCCCGACTGCCTGAAAATGAAAATGATCCGGAGCTGAAGCCCCCGAACCGGCCGCATTGTAGAACACAGTCATCCCCTCGAGCACCCTCGCCAGCCGAAGCATATCTCTGACACGCCCGGCAATCTGCTGCGGCTCATGCGCTTTCGAGGCGATCGTCAGATGTCGCCGGAAAATCGGATAGGGATTGACCAGTATCTCATAATCCCCCCAGTCAACGGCAATCTGCTCGGCCGGGCGATTGGACCGACAGAGGAAACAGGGACGTTTCGCCACAGCTTCCCGGTCGACAACTGCCGCCGACGAACGGATTCGCGCCGGATTAAACTGAAGGACAAGCGTATGAACCCCGGCCGAAACCTCCTTCCGGTAGCATCCGGCAAGTGCCTCATAGTTATCTCTTGCAAGCGGCCAGCTTTCCAGCTGACGCCGGTATAGATCTTCTATATCAATCGATTGTGTCATCTGAGTCTGATGAATGCGAACGCCGTGCCTGAAGCTCGCGCGTTCTCAGTGTATCTTTATAATGATTATTACGGTTCATACGCTCCCGCGATAGCGACGCATCCGAATTCCCGCTCCACCGCCGGCAGAGATAAAGAGAATCAAAAATGCGGCTGACACGATACGACCGGCTGATCCGCAGCGCCATCGCATAATCCTCCCCATAGCTGACATTCGGAAACGGCATCCTCCGAACAAGCCCCGTAAAGAAAGCCCTTGGAGCACCGAGACCATTGATCCTCAACGCATTGTTCGGACCGTTCGAATCTGTCCACTCCCGATGGTCGATCACCCCCGGCGGAATCGGCTTAAGATCGAAAT
>JAIDJZ010000433.1 GCA_029051965.1 Paramuribaculum sp.
CGTGCCCCTACCCGACAACGCTTCCGGACGCGACTTCCTCAAAGCGCTTGAAGGATGGAGCGCAATCTCCGACAACATCTTCGTCTGGGACTACGGAATCAACTTCGACGGTACGTCGACGCCATTCCCCAACTTCCACATCATACAGCCGAACATCCGCACATTCCGCGACAACAACGTCAAAATGCACTTCTCGCAGATCGCAGGCTTCCGCGGCGGAGACATGTCAGAACTGCGCACCTACCTCGTCTCAAAACTGATGTGGAATCCCGACGCCGACGTCGACTCGCTGACCAACACTTTCCTCAACGGCTACTACGGCGCAGCCGGACCCTACATCGGCCAGTATCTCAAACTGATGGAAGGCGCGCTCCTCGGAAGCCGCATTCCCCTCTGGATCTACGACTCCCCCGTGACCCACAAAGACGGTATGCTCAACCCGATCCTCCGACGGACCTACAACCGCCTCTTCGACGAAGCCGAAAACGCCGTCAGCGCCGACTCGGCACTCCTCGCCCGCGTTCAGAGATCCAGACTCTCGCTCCAGTACAGCGAACTCGAGATCGAACGGACCGAACCCCGGAAAGACGTAGCTCGGCTCTCTGCCATGCTCGACACCTTCGAGACTCGTAGCCGACGCTTCGGACTCCCCTCCGTCAACGAACGCAACAACTCTCCCATCGACTACTGCCACCTCTACCGCGACCGCTACCTCCCGAAACCCAACCGCAACCTCGCGGCCGACGCGAAAGTGACCTTCTCCGAACCCGTGCCCGCACCCTACGACCGGATCGCTCAGTCGGCTCTGACCGACGGCCTCTTTGGTGGAGCGACCTATAAAGACAGCTGGATCGGATGGGAAGGCATCGACGCATCGATAACTCTCGACCTCGGCGAAGAAAAAACCGTCAGCTCGATCGAATCCGACTTCCTCCATCAGCTCGGCGCATGGATTCTCCAGCCACTCTCCGTCACCTACTACATCAGCTCCGACGGCCAGAACTTCTCCGGTGGGTGGAAAACTGAGCTCCCCGACGACTCCGACCCTAAAGTCAAATTCGTCAACGTCCGCCCCGCTCTCTCTTCTCCCGAAAAAGCACGCTACATACGCGTCGACATCGAAGGAACCAAGAAA
>JAIDJZ010000434.1 GCA_029051965.1 Paramuribaculum sp.
AAGTACGGGGTCTGATCCTCAGCTTTACGTTCTTACCACTCGCAATCCCTGACAACCGGCGCAAGCTGACGCAAGTCGCCGATCAGAAGCAGCTGAACGCCTCCGAACGGCCGTGTGCTGCGCCTGAATCGCCGCAAAACACTATCCATTGCGTCAAGCACATCGGGGCGCACCATGCTGACCTCGTCAATCACAAGCAGATCGATCGACGCAAGCAGCTTCCTTTTGCTTTCAGAAAAGCGATATCGCTCCGACCCCTCACCGACAAAACCTCTGCCGGGAACATAGGGCGAAAACGGGAGCTGAAAGACTGAGTGGATAGTCGACCCCTTGGCATTGACTGCGGCGACACCTGTCGGGGCAAGCACGACAAGTCGCTTCGGGCATATCTCCCGAAGATGGTGAAGAAACGTGGTCTTTCCTGTTCCGGCCTTTCCGCTCAGAAACAGATTGGCACCGGTTTCCATTATAATCCGTTCGGCTAATGCAAGATCCTGATTCGTCTCCATATCCATTCAATCGTCTGAATCGGTTTCTTCTCAGAAAGGGAAAACCTCAAGTTTCAGTTCTGCAAGCTCTTTCATACGTCCGACTTCGCGGACAAACACTTCAGAATTACTGTGGGCATCAAGCGCAGACTGATCTCGCCATGTTTCACAGATCATCATCACATCCCGACGTGTCGCACTCTCGAAAATGTCATAGGCAACACATCCGTCCTGCAAAAGAGAAGCTTCTGTCAGACGCTTGGCACATTCAAGCACCTCACATCTGTGTTCGTCCGAAACCTGGATAAAGCAATTAAGTCTAATCATAGTATATATCTTTTTTATTAATCAGTTACAGAGTCAGTCGCGCCGATGAAACCGTAGACTTTCGACGATATCTCAGAGATTATCTCAGAAGCCCCTTTCTCATCGCCTTCGAAATCACTGACAAAAACAGCGAGAGCATAGCTGCGGCCATCGGGCAGCATTATATACGCCACATCATTATGGGCAATCAGACGCCCCTTGCTGTCACGATAGCCCGAACCGGTCTTATGCGCTATTCTTATCCCTTCGATTTCCGACAGCGGAAGCGAGATGCGGTCGACCCCTGTCGCGCAGCCAAACAATGTCTCCCTGACAAACTCCAGATTTGCGCCTGACAGAATGCTGTCGGCATAAACCTTCTTTATCAGCATTGCCGCCGACAATGGAGAGGTATGATTCTCGTAGCTGAGTGCATGATCCTTCTGCATGTCCGACTCACGAAACCGGATCTGGAAACCGTCGCGCGGCACGAGGGTCGCAATGAAACTGTCGGCATCGGCAACCGGGACAAACCGGTCAAACATCAGATTGCTCGCATTATTATCGCTTTTCGTCAGAGTGTACTGCATCAATTCCCTGACTGAGATTCTGATCTCATCCTCTGCCTTCTCTTTCAGCATCGGACTCCAGGTCTCCGGATTGAGCGACTGACGGTCAATCGAAATCACGGTGTCAATCGAGATGCCGCGTTTTTCAAAATCATGACAGACAGCAAGCGCCTGATGAAGTTTAAAGACACTCATAAGCGGATAAGTGTCGGTGTTATTGACGGTGAGCGTATCGCCGGACCACATGATCAGCGCTATTCCGACCTCTCCCGAGGCCCTGTCGGCAACAGCCTGCAGACTGTCGCGCAGCCCCGACAGTTCGATTGCAGGCTTGTCATCAGCCTGCAGTTCATTCACAGAGGTAGAGGAATGCTTCACGCAGGAACCCATCGAAGTCAGAATCGTGGCAATGACAACTGCTTTAGCAAAAAATCGGTTCATAATGATCGGTTAATGGAATTTCAGAATTGCAAATATAGCAAAAAACAACGACTCATTCAAATAATTGAACGACACCTGAACGACACCTGAAAACGAAATCAAAACGGAGTCGCGTATCCTTCCTGAGAAGAAAACACGCGACTCCGTCGGTTCGTTTATTATGTATCGTTTATCAGTTGGTCTGAATAACCAGATAGTTCGAAGCAGCCCAGAAACGGGACGGATTTGTGATTTCAAGAGTCTTCATACCCTTGTCGTCCTCAACAATACGATAGCTGTCTTTCGGCTGATTTGTGAGCACTTTGGCCTTCTTGCTATAGAGCTGGATAGAGGGAGAAGTCCGCTTGTCGATCGCCGTGAAATAGCTGAGCTGATAGTCGCCCTGCATGATTTTTGTCTTACGGAGGAATCCGGACTGGATAATATTGTGGTCCTCAAGCTCCTTCTTCGATCCGATGGCATAGTAACAAGTGTTGAGCTCCGTAGTCAGATTCGAGGCCTCTTCCTGTGCTTTCTCCTTGCCGGCTTTTTCTGAAGCGACTGATGAGTTGAGAGAGTCGACCGCAACATTAAGATTCTGGATCTTTATGTTCGCGTCGGCCAGCTGCTTGGTGAGAGTCTG
>JAIDJZ010000435.1 GCA_029051965.1 Paramuribaculum sp.
CTAGGGGACCGGCGATCGGCAACCTCTCGGACTACTGTGAATATAGAGACGAGAGCAACCGCACCATCGGAGGTTGCATCTGGGACTGGGTCGACCAGGCAATCTACCACCCCGACGAAATCAAAAACGGCAACATAAAGGGATTCTACACCGGCTACGACTTCTCCGGACCCCACCAGGGCAACTTCTGCTCAAACGGCATCGTCGGACCGCTCAGAGAGCCGACAGCGAAACTCGCCGAAGTCAAACACGTCTACCGCTACATCAAGATGTCTGACTTCTCGGCCGACACCAGAAGCCTTTCTGTCCGAAACACATATGACTTCATCGACCTGTCCGGCTTCAACATCGCATGGAGCGTCAGCCGCAACGGCATCGACGTCGAAAACGGAATCATAACCGACTTCAACATCGCGTCGGAAACAGAAGGCACGCTGACCGTACCCTACACCACAAAGCCCGACGACCAGGCGGAATACCTGCTGAACCTGCGGTTCGTCACCAAAGAGCCCTCAGACTGGGCCGACGCCGGACATGAAGTTGCCGCACAGCAGTTCGCGATCACCAAACGCCCGCCGCTTCCCGAAATCGCACAGGGCGACCAAAGCCTGCGTGTCGCCCGGACCGACGACGCGACAACTGTCAGCGGAGTCGGATTCAGCATGCAGTTTGACAGACAAGGCTATCTCGTCTCGATGAAATACCAGGGCGAAGAGATGATCTCCGAAGGACGCGGACCGAAATTCGACAACCTGCGTTGGATCGAAAACGACGCATCAACGCCCCCCGTCAGCATGTCGACACCCCAGTTCAAAGCAGCCACCCCGACCGTCGAATTCATAAATGGATCGGCCGACGGAGCCTCAACCGTCAGAATCACATGCAGCTACACCGCTTCCGGATTCTGCTCCTACACCACCGCCTACACGATCCACAGCAACGGCATCATGGACCTCCAGACCACCTATTCCCCCGCCTACGGATCGATCAACCGTCTTGGACTCGGAATGGTCGCCATGCCGGGACTTGAAAATGTCGAATACTTCGCCCGCGGACCGATGGCCAACTTCGCTGACCGGAAGACCGGCTCGCTGGCGGCCGTCTACAAAACGACAGTCACCGACATGGCCGAGCACTTCGTACGCCCCCAGACAATGGGCAACCGCGAAGAGCTCCGCTCCCTCCGCCTGACCAACAACGACGGCTTCGGAATGCTGATCGAGACCGAAGGCAGCGTCAGCTTCTCAGCCCTCCACGCCCACGAACAGGACTTCATCAAAGCAGCCCACGACTTCCAGCTCGAGACACACCCCGAAGTCTTCCTCCATCTTGACTACATGCAGCGCGGTCTCGGAAATGCCTCATGCGGACCGGGCATCCTCGACAAATATAAAGTACCCGCGTACGGCACCTACACCAACAAACTGCGGTTCACACCCCTCTTCTCTGCCGGAGCAGGCTACACCGTTCCCGAAGGAACTCCCTCCGACGCCTACTCGACAGCCATCTTCACAGAAGGCGCCTACACAGCCCTCGACAATTTCGCCGAC
>JAIDJZ010000436.1 GCA_029051965.1 Paramuribaculum sp.
ATCCGCATTGCAATTGAGCAGCTGACCGTTTCCGTCATGAGTAATGGCACAGCAGACAGGGGTCAGATCTCTCGACAACAATCCGGCGATTTCGTTTTCATTGACATCATCGAGACTGATATCGCCAACAAAACCATAATCGACCGGAGCGGCTGGACGCCTGCTCGCCCTGATGACGCCTGCATCACACCCTGCAAGTCCGATCGCATCGCAGCCGTCGGCCTGCAGCTTTGCGACTATACGCTTGTTGATCAGACCGGCATAGACCATTGTCACAACGTCGAGAGTCGCAGCGTCGGTCACCCGACGCCCGTCGATCATCTTTGTTTCGATTCCGAGAGCTTCAGAAAGACGAGTTGCCTCGCGGCCTCCACCATGAACAAGTATCTTCGGGCCGGGAATGGCCGAAAAATCTTTCAGAAACCGGGAGAGCACCGAAGGATTGTTGACGACATTGCCGCCGATCTTAACAACTTTAATTGTCCGGGTCATAATGTTTCAAGCATTTTTTTCAAAACAGTCTGTGCGGAAATCTCCCTGTTAGCAGCTTCGGGAATAACAATGCTGCGCTCCGACTCAATCACTTCGTCAGTGACAATCATGTTGCGGCGCACAGGCAGACAGTGCATGAAGAACGCATTGTCGGTCAAAGCCATCTTTTCCGCATCGACAGTCCAGCTTCTGTCGGTAGAGAGAACCTTGCCATAGTTGGGATCAGCATATGCCGACCAGTTTTTGGCATAGATGAAATGGGCTCCTTCGAAAGCCTTCTTCTGGTCGTATTCAACACGCGCCCGGCCGACAAAAGAGGGGTCAAGTTCATAACCCTCCGGATGAGTGATCACGAAATCATAGTCGGTCGCATTCATCCACTCGGCAAACGAATTGGGAACTGCCTGCGGAAGAGCCTTGGGGTGGGGTGCCCACGTCATTACAACCTTAGGCCGTTCGACAGTCTTGAACTCTTCGATCGTGATGAGGTCGGCAAAGCTCTGCAACGGATGACGTGTGGCTGCCTCCATGCTGAAAACCGGACAGCCGGCATAGGTCAGGAACTGGGAGATGACCTGCTCCTCGTAATCTGCCTTTTTGTCTGTCAGACCGGCAAACGCGCGCACTCCGATAATATCGCAGTAGCTCGCCATGACCGGAATCGCTTCAAGCAGATGCTCGGCCTTGTCACCGTCCATGATCACACCGCGCTCGGTCTCGAGTTTCAATGCTCCCTGATTGACGTCATGGCCCATCACGTTCATGCCAAGATTCATAGCTGCCTTCTGCGTGCTCAG
>JAIDJZ010000437.1 GCA_029051965.1 Paramuribaculum sp.
CATCTGCATCTCCGCCGGAAACGAAGGCTCCGACAACCTCTCAATCACAAAAACTCTCACCTCGACAGGCAACAACCGCTTCCTGCGCACATCTCCGATGAGCCAGAATCTCGAAAGCGCGATTGTCGACATGTGGACCGGCAGCGACAAACCGATGCCCGCCGGCTGGTATATACGCAAAGCCGGACAGGACGTTCCGCTGGTCGTCGTGACCGATGCCGGACAGACCGTCAGCTCATCCGGAGTCGCCCAGTTCAACGAACTCTTCAACGGCTCGATAACCGTCACCTCAAGCATCGACGAAGCCAACGGTCGCTACAATGTCTATTCGACCATCTCCAACCTCTCGCAGAAATCGACCAACACCTCCTCCTATATCTACTTCCAGGCAGGCGGCGACGGTTTCAGCGGTGAAAAGATCTATCTCTTCGGAAAAGACGTCACTTTCAACAACCGCACCACGGTAGGCGGTGCTGCTGCCGCCGGTTTCACTGCCGGATCGCCTAACAATTCGATCAACGACGCCGCTTGCGCCGAAAACCTCATCTCCGTCGGCGCATTCACGACCCGCACCACCTGGGGTGTCCTCTCCGGATCGGTCATGGGCTATCAGGCCACTGCCGGCTTCGCCGTCGGAGAAATAGCCCCCTTCTCAAGCTGGGGTGAATCATTCAGCGGCAAGGCTCTTCCTCTCGTATGCGCACCGGGAGCAGGCATGATCTCAAGCTTCAGCCGCTACTACGTCAGCGCAGGCAACCTCGCAAACTCAATGACGGGATCGGCTGCCAACGGAGCAGCTACCGACTATTGGGGACAGATGCAGGGAACCTCTATGTCGTGCCCCTATGTCAGCGGCGTTGTCGCAATGTGGCTTCAGGCATGCCCGACACTGACCTTCGAACAGGTCATGGACGTCATCAACAACACATCGACCTATAACGCTCTGACAATGCGTGGCGGCCGTTGGGGCGCAGGAAAGATCGACGCTCTCGAAGGAATCCGCTATATCCTGAAAAACTATTCGTCGATCGGAACAGTCTCCGACGATGCCCGACGCCTCCTCTTCACGCCTGCCGACGGTGGCTACGACGTGACAATCGCCGGCGAAAAGCGATTCACAGTCGAACTCGTCGACATGCAGGGTCGCAAAGTCGCATCGGCCGAAGGACTTGACGGAAACGCCTCGCTCTCGACCTCCGGACTCAAAGCCGGTGTCTATGTTGCGACCGTTAAAGGCGCTACGATATCCGGTTCTGAAAAGATAATCGTCCGGTAACCATCGGAAAATAGCCATCAGCTATCAGGCGGTGTGTCGAAATCTGCGGATTTCTGGCACACCGCCTCTGTTTTTACCTCGTCTTTTCTCAATTTATTAATGTTTATCCAATATTTTTAATAACTTTGCAAGCTGAAGCCCCAAAAAAGCGTCACTTTGCCAACCCGTCAACCCGCAAGGCCCGCTTTTTTCATTTTCATCCCACAACAAATCAAATGAACCGCTCTTTTATCACAGCCCTTATCGCAGCGGCGGCCCTCCCGGTCTTCGCTCAGAGTAAAATATCAGGAGAAGGCCTCGCCTTCATCGAGAACTACCGCCAGGAACGCCTCCTCACACAGCGCCCCAACTCAGCCGCTCCGGAAGAGATCCCGACAATATCGGTCCTTGCAATGTATGCCCCCGGCTATTCGGCCGACGATCTGACTGCAGCCGGCTACGAAGTCGTCACCGACTACGGCATCTCTGCCTCAGTAAGCCTGAGAATCGACGAAGTCGAAGAATTCGCCGCTCTTGATGCCGTCGGATCGCTGACACTCGGCGGAGAGAAAAAGCTCAAACTCGACTTCACTCGCTCAAACAGCGGTGTCGACGAAGCCCACAACGGTATCCTCATCAGTGGCGCGACCCACAAATTCACCGGCAAAGGCGTCGTAACAGGAATCATGGACACCGGACTCGAACCAAACCACGTCAACTTCATCGACTCCGACGGACGAAGCCGAATCGAACGTCTCTGGGTCTACTCCGGCTCTCTCCCCTCAAACAAGAAATCCTACGAAGCTTCGACAGTGGCCAACTGCGAATGTGACACCGAATCGGAAAGCCACGCAACCCACGTCACCGGAATCATGGCCGGATCCTATAAAGGAATCGGCAAATATGCCTACACAACAGGCCCAGACGCTTCCGCAACCCTGATCCAGCGCAACAACCAACCCATCCCCTACTACGGAATCGCAACCGACGCCACACTTGCCCTATCCGTCCGGGAGCGCTGGGAGCGGATCCTGGGAGACGGCGACCGGAACATGTGCGACGT
>JAIDJZ010000438.1 GCA_029051965.1 Paramuribaculum sp.
CCCCGCATCCGCGGCCTTCGCCGGCTTGGATCGGCGGCGATCGACATCTGTTATACGGCAGCCGGCTTTCTTGACGTTTACTGGGAGATGAATCTCCACGACTGGGATGTGGCGGCCGGTCTGCTCATTGCGCGTGAGGCGGGCTGCAAGTCGGAAGAGTTCCGCAGTGACCGGAACCGTTCGGTCGTAGTGGCACCGCCGCAACTTTTCGACGGGATCAGACGAGAGCTTTCGTCAGTCCCGAACAGAAGCGAATTAAGTAAGTGCTCAAATTTAAAAGAAAACATATAAAGAAAATGTCAACAGAAACAGCCGGATTTGCGGGCGGACTCTGCCCGACTTCGTTCCTGCGCGAGATTGCCGCAGGCGCTGAGGCTCCTTATCTACTTCTTCATGTCGACAACCGGATTCCTTTTGTGATTTCGCCGCTCAGCATCGAGCGGCTGACCGAGATCGCTGATGAGAGTTCGGCGGCTATGGTCTATTCGGACTATACGGATCTGTCGGCCGGGTTCGCTCCGGTGGTGTCGCCGGTCAATGATTATCTCGAGGGCTCGGTGCGCGATGATTTCGATTTCGGTCCGGTCGTTATGGTCAGGACAGGATTGCTGAAGGAGGCGGTGGGGCGTCTGGAGGAGTATGAGTTTGCAGGATGGTATGCTCTCCGTCTGGAGCTGAGCCGTCTGGGCGGACTGGTGCATGTCCCTGAACCGATGTATGAGACGGCTGCTCCGGTTGAGACGGTCAGTCAGTTTGACTATGTCGATGCGCGAAACCGGCAGGTGCAGATCGAGATGGAGCGTGCGTTCACGTCGTATCTTGCGGCTACGGGCGCTCTGGTCGAGGGCCCATTCGCGCCGGTCGGGCATGAGGGTGAATTTCCGGTTGAGGCAACGGTTGTCATTCCGGTGAAAAACCGTGTGGCGACGGTGTGTCAGGCCGTTGAGAGCGCACTTGGTCAGAAGACGGATTTCCCGTTTAATGTTATTGTTGTCGACAATCATTCGACCGACGGCACGACAGAGGCTCTCGCGGCGATGGCGTCGGGCAATCCGGGACTTGTCCACATCGTGCCGGAAAGCCGCGCACTCGGGATCGGTGGATGCTGGAACGAGGCTGTTCAGAGCCGATACTGCGGCCGTTATGCTGTTCAGCTCGACAGCGACGACCTTTATGTGTCGGAGGAGGTGCTGTCGCGCATCGTCGAAGTTTTCCGCCGCGACGGGTCGGGGATGGTCATCGGGTCCTATTCGCTGACTGATTTCGATCTTAAGCCGATTGCGCCGGGGGTGATCGACCATCGGGAGTGGACAGATTCGAACGGTCCGAACAATGCGTTGAGGATCAATGGTCTCGG
>JAIDJZ010000439.1 GCA_029051965.1 Paramuribaculum sp.
TTGCTCCCTCACTGCGCGAACACATCTGCACGACACTTGACCGCCCCAGCGTTAACAAATATTGGGGAACCGGCTCAAAAAATTACCGCCGGCACACACTAAATCAGAAAGAACTGACGTTATTAAAAATGAACAGCAGAAAGTATTCAGCCGGAACGAATCTGATCCGCAGACGACAACCAGCGTCCCCGCAAGGTACTGATGCCACCGAATCCATTCATCCGAACCTATAAGCTATAATGCCTATGCTAAAAACATCTACTCCCACACCGAATGACAGCACTTCGCTGAAAGCCCCATCACCCGCCCATGAGGGTCCACAACCCAAAGAACGAACCCTTCGATTCCTCAGGCAATTTGCCCGCGCCTATACGGCTCCTATCAACAGCGGAACGCTTCCCGGTCTCGTCCTGAACTGATGCAGAAGCGCACAAAGTCATCGAAACGCATTCAGCCCAATGGGGCGGCCCGAGCAGCCGCATCATTGGGCTGCTTTTTTCAGACAACGGCAACAGGCAGGCATGGGGCCGGCCCTGAGAATGGGCACAAGAAAAAAACAACCGTCTGATATTTGCAAAAATAAGTGATTTTTTGTAACTTTGCAGCGCAATTCCGGCATGGAATAGCACAATTAATTACAAATCAAATCACTAACAAAAACATGAAGTACGAAACCGTTTTCATTTTAACTCCCGTTTTATCTGATGCCCAGATGAAGGAAGCGGTAGAAAAGTTCAGCAAGGTTCTCACCGACAACGGTGCGAACATCGTGAACACCGAAAATTGGGGTCTCCGCAAGCTGGCTTACCCCATCCAGAAGAAGTCCACCGGCTTCTACACCCTTATCGAATTCGAAGGCGAACCGACGCTCATCAAGAAGCTCGACACCGCCTATCGTCGTGACGAACGCGTTCTGCGCTTCCTGACATTCCGTCTTGACAAGTATGCAGCAGAATACGCTGAAAAACGTCGCAGCCTCAAGGGCGCTAAAAGCGAAGCAGTCAAAGTAGAAGTAGAAACTGAAGTAAAGGAGGGCTAAACAATGGCACAGACACAATCAGAAATCCGTTACCTGACTCCGATGTCAGTTGATGTCAAGAAGAAAAAATATTGCCGTTTCAAACGCAGCGGCATCAAATATGTCGATTACAAAGATCCGGAATTCCTCAAAAAATTCCTCAACGAACAGGGTAAGATTCTCCCCCGCCGCATCACCGGCACTTCGCTGAAATTCCAGCGCCGCGTTGCTCAGGCTGTTAAGCGTGCCCGTCACCTTGCACTCCTGCCCTACGTTACCGACTTGATGAAATAAAACCATTCCGATCACTTTTAATCGCAAACTAACAACGTTATGAAAATTATTCTCAAAGAGGACATCGCGAACCTCGGTTATAAAGACGATGTGGTAGAAGTGAAGTCAGGTTATGGCCGCAACTACCTTATCCCCTACGGCAAAGCCGTTATCGCCACTCCTTCAGCGCTGAAGGTTCTCGCAGAAAACCAGCGTCAGCGTGCCCACAAGCTTGCCAAGATCAAAGCTGACGCAGAAGCTCTCGCAGCATCTCTCGAAAACGTTAAGCTGACGATCGGCGCCAAGACAAGCTCTACCGGCACAATCTTCGGATCAGTCAACGCTATCCAGATTGCAGAAGCGCTTGAAAAACTCGGTTTCAACATCGACCGCAAAGTCATCTCTGTCAAGGAAACCATCAAGGAAGTCGGCGAATACAACGCCATCCTTAAACTCCACAAGGAAGTTTCAGTTGAAGTTCCTTTCGAAGTTATCAGCGAATAAGACGCTTTTAGCATCATAAAACCTCTGTTGTCCACGGATCTCCGGATTCGTGGACAACATTTTTATTATAAAGGCTGTTTAGTAACAAATGTCAAGCTAAAGTGGATGGATTTTTGAACTAACCAATTCTTGTAAACGAGCAATACTACGGCACTGCAACTGAATATTAGCGGCAGAGTGCACCAAAGGGGCTCATGCAGCTCTCGGGAATAATTATTTAACGTGAATTCGATCGAACAACAGAACAAAGTCAGCTGATTATCTGCCACAAACTCCAGTGAGAACACCAAGAAAATAAGCCACTTAGATTCATGCTAACTAGCCGATTATTTTATTATTGCAATGTAATATTATTATATCAAACTCACGCTATTTAACATTACGCATACGCTTCATGACTCTTTTCGGGGTTGACCCTAACCAAAGATTTACATGAGACGGAGGACGAAAAACAATGGAATCACTTGCATTTTCTTTAGTCTCCACATTCTCAACACTACAAAATGCAGAAAGTGCAACGATATCGACATATACTTCACCATGCACTCACTTCAAAAGCATCAAAAGAGACAAGGGGTAATGCAGCGAAACAGCAGCGAAAAACCATGACACACATAACAAGCAAGTAGGACGATACCCGGTGTAATATTAAATATTACACCGGAAATAATGGCAACCACTATACGCAATACAAAGTATCATCTGCGCACGATCGGCACAGAAATGACACCATTCGGGATATTATTAGTATATTAAGGATTTTCCTGAGCGTCATACCATTACACACGCTTAGAATACCCCAATATTCAATAAGCCAACCATCAGAATCTAAATCTATCGATAACGATATCTTACGCGAACTTGTTCGCGCCCATCTTTCTCATATGTATAAACTGCATCTATAATAACATAACCATTACAGTATAATCGATAAATCTCAGGGAAATTTGTTTTGATCAATTCGATTTGTTGAGAATAATCTCTAATATATGTTCTATTGGTTGCACACGAGGATATTGCCAATACCACAACAAGTAGTAAAACTATTTTCTTCATACTCTTTTTTTTGCCTCCTAGTTCCTACAAAGGCTTTTGTCGTACATAGAAGCGTGGAACTGTAATGCCACGTCTTAATGCGAAGGAAATAGGAATACCTTGATGAGCAGAGGTAGGAATAATTGCCTCTCGCATACGCATGGAGACTACCATCTCTTACTCATAAAGTCTCTTTCGCTTTTCGCATACAAGAATACATAACGCCTCTTTTTCTGAATACAATGATGGGCTCTCCCAATTAACGGCAAAGTTACGACTTTTTACGACTAATATCAATAGCTTGCGTAAAAATAAGTTTCAGGTTTGGTTTTAGATTGATACAGAATCAAACCAATAAATATCTGCTGTACAAAAG
>JAIDJZ010000044.1 GCA_029051965.1 Paramuribaculum sp.
TCCTTCCCTCCGCACCGGAATCGGCTAAAAAAATAAGCTCGCATATTGTATAAATTAAATTTGAACACTTACTTACAGACCAATAGTTATCACCAAAAATCTGAATTATTTTAATGAGACGTTTTTTTATGGCCATGATTCTGGCCACAGTCGCTGATTCTCTCTTTGCAATCAATTATTCTTTTGCTGGCCGCGCCATGAATTCGACAGGTGAGCCGCAGGAGTTTGCAACATACCGCATCTATTCTCTGGCGGATACGCTCAAGCCTGTGACCTACGGGGTGACGGCGGTCGACGGTGTCTTTTCGGGACAGCTGGAGCGTCCGGGGAAATATCGGGCCAGAGTCAGTGTTGTCGGCCTGAAGGATGCTGTCCGGGAGTTTGCGGTCAGTGAGTCGAGTCCGGCAGCAGATCTTGGCGCGATGGAGTGCGGGGATGCCGGCAATCTGCTGGGAGAGGTGACGGTCACGGCTACGCGACCGCTTGTCGTCAAGGAGATTGACCGCATCGGCTATGATGTGCAGGCCGATCTTGAGTCGCGAACGTCGAATCTCGACGAGGTGCTCCGTAAGGTGCCTCTGGTCAGCGTAGAGCCTGACGGGACAATCAAGGTCAAGGGATCGTCGAATTTCAAAATCTACAAAAACGGTCGTCCGAACAACTCTTTCACGCAGAACGCCAAAGAGATTTTCAAGGCGATTCCCGCCTCGATGATCAAGAAGATCGAGGTCATCACCGATCCGGGGGCGCGGGAGGATGCCGAGGGTATCGGCGCTATTCTCAATATCGTAACTGTCCAGGGATCGTCGATCAAGGGAATGATGGCCAATGTGGGGCTCAGCTACAGCACGCATAACAATATCCCGACTCCGAATCTGTGGGGGTCGGCACAGATCGACAAAGTCACCTTTTCGCTCTATGGCGGCGGTAATATCATAAACCGGCGCAGCTCGCGGACGGAAAGTGAGTCGGTCGGAATCTATGAGGATAGCGGAAACATCAGCCGCACCAGCAACCGAAGCCGTTCGAAGGGCGGGGTGACATGGTGGGGAACAGAGGCAAGCTTCGAGCCTGACACCCTTAATCTTTTCACACTGGAGTTCGGCGGCTACTACTATGGCGCAGATTCATATTCGCGTGGACGGAATTCGCTTACGGCTCAAGACGGTTCGCTGATCTACAGTTATGAGGAGAACCGACGTACACGTCCGACGTCGTATCTCGATTTCAACGGGTCGCTCAGCTATCAGCGTTCGACCCGCAGAAAAGGGGAGACGCTGACGCTTTCCTATATGGTCTCGACGACCGGCCAGCACAGCGATTCAGAGACTGAATATGTTGATCCATTCAATATGCCTGTCGCTTACGACGGAATTCTATCCAATTACAAGCTGAATTTCGTAGAGCATACGGTTCAGGCCAACTGGGTGCGCCCGTTCAGAAAAATCCATACAGTGGAGCTCGGAATGAAGTATATCTTCAGAAACAATACGAGCAAGACGACAATCGATTATCTCGGGACTGATATGAGTCCGGTGACGGATTTCACTCACCGCACCCATATCATGGCGACTTTCGCCGATTATCGTGTCAGACTCGGAAAGTTCAGCCTCCGCGGAGGTCTGCGCTATGAGTTTTCACGTCTGTCGGCAAAATTCGCCGACGGGACATCGCCTGATTTCGGAAGCAATCTCAGCGATCTGGTGCCGAATGCTGCAGTTTCATATGACATCAATGACGCAAACAATCTGAAGTTTTCCTATTCGGCACGCATCAACCGTCCGGGAATCAACTATCTAAATCCTGCCGTCACGGAAACGCCGAATTCAACGTCGCAGGGCAATCCGGAGCTCGGGAGCGCCCGCCACAACACGCTGTCGCTAAACTACAGTCTGATGTCGCGGAAGGTGACGCTTGACGCCAGCGTTGGCTATACGTTTGCGGACAATGCGATAATCAGTGTCATCGATGTTGTGGACGATCATACCTACAGCGGTTATGCGAATGCGGGGAAGAACCGGTCGTTTGACACGTCGGCGTTCGTGCAGTGGATGGCCGGGAGCAAGACTACCGTCATGTTTAATCTCGGGGCAAATTATGTTTTCATCAAGAATCCGTCGATGGGTATTTCGAAGCGCGGATGGATGCCGAATGCCTACACCCGCATAACCCAGCGTCTGCCGTGGAAACTATCCGCGAGTCTTGGTGCCTATTACTGGGGAGGCTCGATTGATCTTTACTCCAGATTCCAGTCGGTCGGGATTTCCAATCTGTACTACAATATTTCACTCAACCGGAATTTCCTGAAAGAAGACCGTCTGTCGGTCAGGCTGTCGGTTCAGAATCCATTCTATTCGTCGCGCAGGAAGTCTAAGTCTGAAACTTTCAACACGTCCTACCGCACGGTCACCTATAATTATAATTTCAACCCTACGGCGTTCAATCTGAGCGTTTCATATCGTTTCGGTTCAATGAATAGTGTAGTTAAGAAAACGGCTGCTAAGATTTCAAACGATGACCTCGTAGGGCGAAAGTCAGAACAATAAACCCGCTTATAGAGATACGGTTAAACTATAGCACTTCAAGTTAAAGCTAAGCTTTAAGAGCCGGTTCCCCAGCATTAACAAATATTGGGGAACCGGCTCTTAGATTACCCGCAAATGCAATGCCGGAGAACGCCCGATACCGCAGTCGGTAACGGTGACTGTCAGTGCATTGGGCGCACTTGAAAAAGTGGAGTTTGACAAGGCTATCCGAAAGGCTGTTAAGGATGAAATCCAGAATACCGATAAAAAAGTCGTAGAGAACAATGCTATTCTCAAAAGAATTGAGAACCGGCAGAACAGCTCTGAAAACGAAACCGCGTTGCGCAACAAACTAAATGCTTTCAAAATCGGGTTCGTAATAAACGTGGTCGTTTTCATCGCATTCGGTGTCATGTTCCTCCTTCAAGACAACAAGATTGAACATCTCAAACGGGTGGAATGGCTCTACCGCTGGAGCCGCATCGGGAGGACAGACACCGAGGAGTATCAGGACTTTGAACGCCGTATGCTCGATGGGAAGAAAGAAGAGCGTGAAGGCATGAAGGCCAAAATCTTCAACATGGAGCGCAACGCCCCGCAGTTCCTCTACTTCCGTCCTGTCGATGACTGGAAGCCAGAGCCTCCCGAGCCACCCAAAGCCGTGGAAACAGAGCAATCAAAGCCAAAGGCAGAAACAAAACCGAAGCCTCTGCCACATGAGCAACGTTCCCACCTGACACCCGGAGAAGTCCAAGCAATAAAGGACATGCGGGCAAATCCCCATATCCCCGAAGACGCCAAGCCGGAATTACCCGACGGCTACGAATAATCCCTGCTAACTTAAAGAAAGACACCCCCGACAATCACTGCCGGGGATGCCTTTCTTTGTCTATGTATGATTAAGCTGTTACTCTCATTTCATGATAGCTGAGCTTCCTGCTCCCATGGTCTGAATTTCATCGCCACGCCGAACTTTCTTTCCAAAACCAAATGTGTAGCTTGCGGTAAGGCTAACAAACTGATGGCTTGACGCACTGTATTCGGTAGTATATTGGTCAAACCATTTACTCTCGAGTCTTGATGTCTCTGCCACCCAGTTGCGACGGAAAATATTGACAGCGGCAGCTGTGAAATTCCAAGAGCCGTTGCTCCAGCCGATTTTCAGTTGATAATGAGCCTTACGCTTAACCGAAGTTGCCGTAAGGCTTTGTGATACCAATTCTCTGAAAGCAGGTGAATAATACGCCGAGACATAGAATTTACCGAGATAATAAGTAGCGTTAAGTGATAGCGATAGGTAACTGTTCGTGTTGGCATATATTCCTGTTACTTTCTCGAACCACATCTGCGGCGTTGCCCGAAGCACCAGCGAGCGGTTGAGTAATTTGGCAGTAAGTGAAGTACCGAAATAGAAATTCTGATAATATCCGTCATTTTCCAAAGTGCGAATCATCAGACCGTCTGGACCATCAGGCGTGAA